>VYFM01000493.1:5713-10405 GCA_009842375.1 Candidatus Poribacteria bacterium
CCGTTGTACTCTAAATTTGAAAACAAACGTGGTTTGCTGATCATTGAATTCGCTCGTAACTTTTGGTATAATAACCCGCAAATTCGTAGATTTTGCGCTGCTTTTTGGAAAATAGATAAAGAATTGCAAACTATGTTTTGGCATAATGTTCGTTTTCATCAAGTCTTCTGTTGGTAGAACAGCATAGTCTCCTTGGACTCGTATAGTCTTGTCATATCGGAAAACATCTGCTGCGAATTCAGGAGGTAATTTCGGTTTAAAATTTCTTTTGAAATAGAACGAATGCTGCGACTTGTCAATCTGTTTTATCATGTTTTTCGATTGGTCAAGCATCTGACAATCATCTCTATTAAGACTGATCCAGTGATCTGTTTTATTGTAAATTAGAATACCGTACCCAACAACATTTTTTACATCATTTAATGGAACTGCCATAGCTACTATCCCATTTTCTTCATAAATAACGGTGCCTGTCTGTAGTGTAATTGTTGCGTCTGGGTCGAAAACAGGAACTATTCTTTCAGGACGGAAGATGTCAGCAGCAAAATTCCCCATCTTTGCACATCCAAGCAAGGATACGGACATAACGACCAGGATACATAGCTGAAATGTGCACCTCCAAACCAATTTTGAATGATATGTCGTATTAGTAGTCCTACAGAAATACCTCATTTGAACGTACGTCCTCCTTTTGTGTCCATAAACTAATATGGTAACATTGCTGCGCCAACGAGTCCAGCTTCGTTCCCCAATTTTGCTGGAACGATTTCCATTTCTCCAGGAATGTCCATTGTCCTACTCTTGAATTCCTTACGAACATGTTGAAAGAGTAGTTCTTCTCCAGCTGCTGCAATCCCACCTCCGATGATTGCTATTTGTGGGTTTAGAATATGTGCAATTGATGTCAACGCTATACCTAAATATCTTCCAGTCTCTGCAAAAATATCTTGTGCAAGTTTGTCTCCAGTCGTTGCTGCTTCAGCAATCTGCTTCGGGGTCAAACCTTCAAGTTTCAAACAGGTTTTCCGACCTTCTATAATTTTCTGCTGCGTTCGTTCAACGATATGTCTTGCACCAGCATAAGCCTCAAGACAACCGTGATTACCACATCCGCATTTACGACCATTCGGTTGAACAACTGTGTGTCCTAATTCCCCCGCAGTATTCCAACTCCCGTGGTAAACTTTTCTATTGATGACAACACCACCGCCGACACCTGTGCCAAGTGCAAGTGCAACTATGTTTTCATATCCAACACCAGCACCGTGGTGCAGTTCTCCCAACACCATAACATTAACATCGTTGTCAATATAGAGAGGTATATCTAAATCACCAAGTTCATCGGAGACATAATCCAGAAGCGGAATGTCGGTCCAACCTGGGAAGTTCGGCGAAAAGTGGATAATACCGCTACCAGCGATGATGAGACCGGGTGATCCCAAACCGATACCGATAATCTCCTTTGTGGAGTTCCCACTCTGATGTGTTTCTTCATTTACTTCCGTAATAACTTGTTGGATCGTCTGGGCAATACGTGCTGCTATTGCTTTTACCCCTTCATTTACACAAGTAGAAACGACTTTACGACACGAAAGTTTACCGTCTGTTGACAATAATCCTCCTTTGATATTTGTCCCACCCAGATCAATTCCGATACTGTATTTCATATTAGTGGCTGTCGGTTTTTGAAACATTCCTGTAAAAGCAAATCGCTGACTGCCAATAGCCTCCTAACATCAGGTATTCCATTTAATACATGCGCCATCACCGACGTTACATACATAAATATCGGGTTTAATGCCGGTACGTTGTGTATATACCTTCATAATTTGGTCATGAAAGGTCTCAACAGCGTAACTGTAGACTAAATTGACCGTACATCCTCCAAAACCTGCCCCCGTCATCCTTGATCCGATAACTCCATCTATATTCTGTGCGATATCTGTCAGCACATTTAACTCATCACAACTCACTTCATAGGTGTCACGTAAACCTGCATGTGATTCATTCATGAGTGTGCCGAAAGTATTAAAGTCCTTTGCTGCAAGAGCAGATACAGCATTTTGTACACGAGTGTTTTCCTCAATAACATATCTACACCTTTTTTGTGTTATCTGAGGTAATTCTGCTTCATATTTTTTGAAATCTTCCAAGGACACATCTCGAAGTGAGGTAATAGAAGGCATCCATTGCTGCATGATTTCAACACCTCTTTCACATTCCGCACGACGTTTATTGTATTCGGAGGAAGCAAGTTCACGTTTAACATTAGTATTACAAATCACGAGCAACATGTCTGTTAAGCTGAACGGAATCTGGACGTAATCGAGAGTACGACAATCTAAAAATAACGCATGGTCGGTTTTACCTAAGAGTGATATTGTTGGATCCATTATACCACAGTTTACACCAACAAATTCGTTTTCTGCCCGCTGACATAACGCTGCTAATTCTGTTGGAGGCAATTCAATCAAAGTAACATCGGCTTTTGTATCTACACCTGTGTCAGTTATCTCAAGTCCACACACACCCAAAAAAGCAAGTGCGGAGGCAACTTCAAACGCAGCAGAGGAACTTAGTCCTGCACCGATCGGCACATCCCCAGTAATAACAGCAGACATGCCTTGTTGAACGTATCCCATATCGCTTAATACCATTTCTTGTAACAGATACGCAACACCCTTTAGATACTTACACCATGCAGGTGTTTCTGACTCATCAGGCACATCCAAACTGAAAATTGCTTCTTCATCCATATCTAACGCGTGTAGATGAACTTGACGGTCAGACCGCGGACTGGCTGCAATATGCATGTATTTATCAATCGCAACAGGAAATACAAAACCATCATTGTAATCCGTATGCTCACCGATTAGATTAACCCTTCCCGGTGCAGATACTATGAATTCTGGGGAATTCCCAAAACGGTCAGTAAACTCTTGTTCCAAATTGTCACTAAAGATAGGTTCTGTCTGCATCATCAGAAATTTACCGTGGGAGATTCACCATAGATCTTTGTAGGTTCAACTTATTGCAGTGATTAGTATGTTCAATCATCTGTTCGGGGAATAGCAAAAAACTTTATTAATCGCACTAACACAGTATGTAACTCTGAACGAGGGGTGTAACAGTCAATACTAATGTCTGGAGTTAGTTCACGATTCTTCTCAGGTAGGAGCTGTTCCTCAGGGGCATGTAAGGCTGGTTGTGGATTGGGACGTGACATGTTTTCTATGTGCAATGTACACTCTGCAATGACGATTTCTCCAAGTGGTAGATGTGACGCAAGTTGATCAACATCGGTTTCTGTTAGGATAGTTAAGTGTGGAAGCGGCACTTGTGCTAACTGCTCCAACTGTAAATGCAATGGCAAGATTTCAGAAAAGGAACATTGTGTTTCAACCGGACTCGCAGTAAAAACAGAAATTAATGGAATAGATTTCTCCAACGCACATGTTATTGCTTCAGCAAATACTGTCAAATGTCTATGTTGTAACGAAGAATCAGGATGAAGAATAAACAGACTTACTGGATACACATCAATATTTTCCTCAACGCTAACCACATCAATTGTAATTGCACTTTCACTATCTGTTTCATCTGGAAGCGGTTCTGTAATATCAGAATGCGAATTGTCTCCGATAAGGAGTTTTATCCGATTCTCAATTGACAAAGCAAATAATCCTTTACACTTTGGACAGATAAACCCATTCCGTTCTAATTCTCCACGGAAAGACACTTCACCACAGTGTGTACATTTATACCACAAACTGATGTTTTCCTCAGCGATTTCAACGTTTCGCGCGGTTTCCATTTTTAAGTCCATCATGTATAAACCTGTCTCTATCGGTCTAAAGTCTACAGACGTTATAGAAAGCTTGCTATTGCCTCTGCTTCTGTTTCATATCGGTCAAATATTGTCACAAGTTTTGCCATAATGATGAGACTTCTGATATTCCCTCCGATATTGAGTAAGACTACTCTACCATTATTGCGTCTGATAGAGGCATAAGCAGCCACAATTACACCTAATCCAGAACTATCCATCATTTGGACACGTTCCAAATTTAGAATCATGAATACTGGTTCGTGATCTGCTATTCGAATTTGGTCGTCAATGATTTTTTTTAATTCGATTGTATTAGGACCAACGAGATTACCTTCAATATCTAAAATGATTACGCTCCCTTTATGCCTGAGGTTAATTTGCATAAAAACTCCTTCCTCTGAGATGTTCACTTCCTGAAACACAACATAACCAAAACTGAGTGTCCGTTTTCCCTCGGTAAGGTTATCCACTTATACTGGATTCCATGTTTATGATTATAGCAGCGATTTGACTTTAGAAGGTCTCCAAACTCATCCATTATTTATATTTAACCATCTTAACGATGGTCCCTTTAGCCTCGTATTCTACCTCATCCATGCAGGCTTCCATCAGAAAAAGACCTCGTCCACTACTTTTTAGTAGATTTTCAGGTTCAAGTGGATTCGCGACCTCTTCGCGTTCAAATCCAGGTCCTTCATCTGTAATAATAACGGTCAGTTTATCATCGTCAATAAGAAACTCAAATGTCGCAGTCTTATCTGTGTCTTCTTTATTGCCGTGCTTGATTGCGTTTGTCCCTGCTTCAATGACAGCCAGGGTCTCATGTTCTTGCGCTTCTTGATTAGATGTCTTCTCTCTCAGAA
>VYFM01000162.1 GCA_009842375.1 Candidatus Poribacteria bacterium
ATTATAGATAGTAATTTTATGATTGGAATCTGTGTTGGCATTTTTGAGAGAAAATGTTCATGTATTTTTTCCTTATGTTGCCGATATGGTGCGTATTTATCTGCAAAAAACCGGGGTGATTTCCCGTGTATTTTCAGTAGCCAACGCCAAAAGGTTTCTCCTGCCTTCAGTTCTGAGAAGGGTTGGACATTGTAATCAAACGAAAAACATAGGATTTGTCCGCTTCCAAAGTTTCTTTTTGCGATGTGTATCTGTTCCTTTGTTCCGAGTAGTGTTTGGCATTCAGGTTTGGGTTCAAAATGGATGTTTTTATATGCGGGAACTGCATTGTTTGATGTGGCAATTCCGAATTGTTGTTTTAAGATCGGTGGTACCTTGTCAATCGTCTCTTCACGAATCAATTCTACTGACAGTAGTGGTTCAATAAAACTATCTTTCAAGAAACGGTAGTTACTTCCTCCAGAAACGACAAGTGTTCCACCGCGCTGTACCCAATCTAACAGTGCTGTTTGCTGTTGCTTGAAAATCCTTTTTTCTGTAAGTGATACCTCACGAATAATGACAAGATCAACGGCATCATAGCCTATCCAACTTGTAGGCATTGCGCGTGAGTTAGGCAAGTACTTAATATGAACCTGTGTGCTATCCTCATCTAATTGTTTTTTATTAAGGATTTTCTGTAACTTGTCCCCACTTGGTGCTAATACCAACACAAAATGATCTTTGTTTGCAATCGGTGTTAGAGGTGTGATTTGGTGTGTTGTGTGTGGTTCTGATATAGATGTCTTTGTGACTTCTGATCGTTCTAATTGAAGGATAAGGTGGAAGGAAACTTTTGGGCAGTAGATGAACAGTTTTTTATGTTTTCGATCAGTTTTACTTAAATGTAATGGCGTGGCATATCGGTAAATTGTTTCATCCGTAAAATAATTACGAACTTCAACTGTGAGTACTCCGTTGAACGCAACAGGTTCATTCTGACTTCGTAGGTTAACGTTCAGTGGAGTCCATTTCCCTTGTTTATATCCGTTATTGAACCCAAAAGTTACTTCCTCAAATTCCACAGCACAGAATGCTGAGGAGGTAACAACAAACGCTATAAAAATTGCGACATTCGTTCTCATAACAACTCCAAATGGTGGAATTCGTTATGTATTAAACGTAAAACAAGTAATTTAGGTGAGTTGTGCAGGATTTTTAGAGAGTTGTGTCTCGGTTGCACCGTTGAATGCATACGTGCTGAAGACTCCGTTTCCTAACATAATCATTGAACCGACTCCACCTGCTGCCTCAATCTGTGCAATCGTGTCTATCACCCGATCATCACTGAGCAAACCGCTATCCACTGAAAATTGCTTTGCAACCGAAAAACATTCAGTAAATAATTCGGGATTTGACTGAGTGCGTGTGAGTTTTTGTAAAATGGTTAATGCTGTATCTGCTGCCTTGTTGATACGTTTCGTCTGTTCACTGTTTCTGAGGACTTCGCTTGTGTGAATTGGTCCAAAGTACCGATAATAGATTGGTTGTTCAGGTATTGACAATTTGTCGGCAACTAACGGTGCTCCTTTCTTCAACTTGACGAGACATCCACCGTGATATTGTGAGCAGACATCTCCTAATCCTGTTCGGTTTTCAACTTCAGCAATGTGTGCGATCATTGCTAAAACTTCATTATCTTTATCCAACTCTATGAGTTCGTTCAGTGCATAAGCAGTAGCAAGTGCAGCAGCACCGCTCAAACCGAAACCGCATCCCAGAGGAAGCGGGGACGTGAGACTTACTTTTATCCCTGAAACATCCGTATTTTGGATTAGCCGATTAACAACAGTTCTAACTGTTGGAAAAATAATGTCTTGTTGATTAAATGAAACTTTAGTTTCGTGAGATTCAGAAACGGTGACTTCAACACCCTCGCTGACGGTGAAACCCATTCCGAGAGAATGCATACGTGCTGGATCTGGATGTGGAATTATTTTGAATACACACGAAATGTTGCCGGGGGCAAACGCTCTCGCCATATCACTCCTATTGTAATTTAGTACCTTGATATTGTAATTTCAGTTATGCGTTGAGTTGCTTAGTTGTAATAAATTTCAACATATTTACCTTATTTGTTTATATATACCCATCAAGTAGGCAAGATTACTGTCTATTCGGGTTTTGTCGTCCTCCTCTTATCTTGAACGCATCTTCACCATACTTCCCATCTCCAATCTTTGCAGCTTGTCCTCCACCAGTGACACCGAATCTTGATCCATCTAAACGTGGTATTACAAACTCCTCAAACCATTCCCCCATTTGTCGTCGCATATCACTAATCAGTGGTTTATGTTCCCTTTCGTCTACCAAATTTTTCCGCTCGCGTGGGTCGTTCACTATGTCATAGAGTTCGTGGGGTCCATAAGGGTAGCGATGCACATATTTCCACTCTTGCGTCCGGATCATTCGGACAGGACCGTATTCATCAAAAACCACTATCCTATCTTGGGCATCGTTTGTTTTACTGGTAAGGGCCGGAACAAAACTTCTGCCGGGTGACATGTCATCATTCGGATCAGGTAGACCGAGATAGTCAAGTAGTGTCGGCATAAAATCGTATTGACTCACCATTGCTTCACTCTCACGACCTTCTGGTATCTTACCGGGTTGGCTCATGATAAAAGGCACTTTGACGGAATTTTCATACATATTCAGCGGGAACGTTCCATTGCCTTTATGCCAAAAACCGTTATGCCCACATGAATAACCGTTATCACTACTGAAAACGATTAGCGTGTTCTCTCGGATATCTAAATCATCAAGTCGTTCCAAAATGCGTCCAACGTTTAAATCGAGTGCTGTAATTGCAGCGAAATATCCTTTCAACGATTCCCTATTTCCCATGTGAGGTAGTGTTCCTCGTCCTGCCCACGGGTGCAATGCCTCCTGCGGACATGTCTTGAATGGACAATCGTCGTACGAATCAACGATGTCTTGCGGATGCCCGTTAAACGGCGTATGCGGTGCGTTATAGTTGACACTGAGATAGAACGGACCTTCTTTATTCTCGGATATAAAATTCAGTGCGTCATCGGTAATTACGTCAGTGAGATAACCCTGTTGTCTCTCTACCTGTCCATCTCTTATCATGTTGGCGTTGTTGTATCTGCTGCCACCTAATGGTAAAGCGAACCAATGGCTAAATCCGTGTTGTGGTGTTAAGCTATCGCCAAGATGCCACTTTCCACTCAATCCAACGGTGTAATTATTTTCAGCAAGCACATCAGTGTAACATGTCAAACCTTCAAGATAACGTTCAGCATTTGGTGGCATGCTGCCGTCCCTGCAAAAATCATGCACACCGTGTGCTGATGGAATACGGCCAGTCATTAGGCTTGCGCGTGCTGGTGAGCATACGGGAGTTGTGCAGAAAAAATTGGGGAAACGTGTGCCTTCTGAAGCAAGTTGGTCAATAAAGGGTGTGCGGACTTCGTCGTTACCACAGCAGCCTGCTGCCCAAGGTCCTTGGTCGTCTGTCAGAATAAAAATAACATTTGGTTGGTTTTGCATATTATTTCCTCCTTTTTTCTCTGCACCAAGCAAGACTGTTGGCGCAACAGCCGCAGCAACAGTGCCTGTACCTACGTTCTTTAAAAACTTTCGGCGCGAAATATGTACGCTATTGTTTTTCTTTTGATTTGACATGGCTAACCTATATTCAGAATCACCAAATGAACATAATATGCACATGTGGTATTCATCGTAAATGTCTAAATATTTCGTCTGGGTGGTGCGTATCTTGGATGGAAGGAATCTTCACCATAGTTCCCTTCTCCAAGTTTTGCTGCTTGCCCACCACCTGTGACCGAACATCTTGCCCCATCTAATTCAGGCACTACGTACCGCTCGAACCATGCCCCCATCTGTTGACGCATATCACTGATTAGAGCGTTATTCTCATTTTCTTCTACAAGGTTTTTCCGTTCACCAGGGTCATTCTTTAAGTCATATAATTCATGTGGACCGTAGGGATAGCGATGAACGTATTTCCACTCTTGCGTGCGGATCATACGGACAGGTCCGTATTCGTCAAACACAATGATTTCGTCTTGTGCATCGTTTGTTTCTCCAGTAAGTGCCGAAACAAAACTTCTACCGGGTGACATATCGTCGTTGGGATCGGGTAGACCGAGATAATCAAGCAGTGTCGGCATGAAATCGTATTGGCTTACCATTGCTTCACTGACGTGTCCCTCTGGTATCCTACCGGGATGGCTGATAACAAACGGCACCTTGACAGAGTTGTCATACATATTTAGTGGAAATGTGCCGTTGCCTTTATGCCAAAATCCATGATGTCCGCATGAGTATCCATTATCACTACTAAAGACAATCAATGTATTCTCACGGATCCCTAACTCTGTAAGTCGATCTAAAATGCGTCCGACGTTTAAATCAAGTGCCGTAATCGCAGCGTAATAACCTTTCAACGACTCGCGATTGCCCATATGTGCTGCTGCCCCCTGCACTGCCCATGGATGTAACGGTTCTTGTGGACAAGTCTTGAACGGACAGTCGTCGTAAGAATCCACGATGTCTTGGGGATGTCCATTAAAAGGTGTATGGGGTGCGTTATAGTTGACACTGAGATAGAAAGGTCCGTCTTTATTTGCTGATATGAATTCTAACGCATCATCGGTAATTATGTCCGTAAGGTAACCGGGTTGCATCTCTACCTGTCCATCTCGAATCATATTTGCATCATTATACTTGCTACCACCTGTTGGCAAAGCGAACCAGTGACTGAAGCCATGTTGTGGAGTCAAACTATCTCCGAGGTGCCATTTGCCGCTCAAACCTACGGTGTAGTTATTCTCTGCGAGGACATCTGTATAGCAGGTCAATCCTTCAAGATAACGCGCGGGGTCAGGCGGCATGTTCCCATCGCGAATCCAGTCGTGTACGCCGTGCGCTGATGGGATGCGACCTGTCATGAGACTTGCACGTGCTGGCGAACAAACAGGACTGGTGCAGAAGAAATTGGGGAAGCGCGTTCCTTCGGCAGCAAGTTGGTCAATAAAGGGTGTTCGGACTTCATCGTTGCCACTACAACCCATTGCCCAAGGTCCTTGGTCGTCTGTTAGAACAAAAATGACATTTGGTTTGTTTTCCATATTGTGTTCTCCATTTAAGTATTGAAAATAATGTGGTCGTTTATATTTACTCATTCACTGTTTGCAATTCTTCAAGGAGACGGACTATGTCTCGGTAGCATTTGTCAAAGGAATCTGCCTGTCGTGCTTGTTCAAAGTCAAAACTATCTGTGAGTGCGGGTTGGTCGCGCGTTTCACTATACGTTTTT
Organism: Candidatus Poribacteria bacterium; assembly: GCA_009842375.1. Classification (GTDB taxonomy): domain Bacteria; phylum Poribacteria; class WGA-4E; order WGA-4E; family WGA-3G; genus MSPOR6. Next base: position 5,345 of record VYFM01000162.1, read on the forward strand.
GAATTTCCCATTCGCTTGCTAAGCCATCCCTTTGCACCACGGATCGCTTCTGGGTTGTTTGGAGGATCAAGGTCCTCTTTTAATCCTCTTTTTCCACGTAGTGATATAGCTGCGGCAAGAAACCATGCCTCAAATTCACACTTAGCGAGTACAACTGCAATTGGTAGATCGCTACGAGTTTGTAATGCCCTATCAAGTAGTGCGGGTCCCAATTCTGCGGGACAGTCATCATCGCTGTCAAGGATGATGAGTATAGCACCTTGTCCCCCAATTTTTTGAGCTGCTAATTCTATCCTTCTCTCAAGTTCACCAGATTTTACAACCTGATTTCTTGGTGCACGGATAGGTCTCTCAACGATAATCACTGTTTCTGGATAGAGATCCCACGCTATACGCCGGATTAATACAGGGACAGCTTCAACTTCACCATCACCCTCAACAATACATCCAATTTTAAAGATCATCTGTTCTTCGCTTTTTCTTGTCTACACGAACATTCTCGTTTTTTAAAAAATCAGTGAAGGTGAGTTGTTTCGTTTTTGCCGCAGCAGCAACAGATGCTGGGTCAGGTTGTAATTGATCAAGGCGTAGAAGTTCCCCAGTTGTAAACAAGCAATCGCGTACTACAGATCTTGATGCCTCATCAACACGGGCGATTGCAGTATTACCGGCATGTGCTTCAACGGCAAGAATAGAATCCACATCAAGATCCTTGTTATCAAGCAGATCTGGACTGTGACTGGTAATGATAACCTGTGTTTTATGAGCAGCATCCCGCAATCCATCAAGTAAAATCCCAGCAGCAGCAGGATGAAGGGCAGTTTCTGGTTCCTCAATTCCCACGAGTGGCACGCGCTTCTGTGCGCCCTGATCTTCCTGAAAAAGTGCTACCAGAATTCCCAGTACGCGGAGTGTCCCATCAGACATATTGTTTGCAAGAAATCGCCATGGATATTTATCACCTGCAACATCCTGTCTAAACTCTAATGTTTCCTTTATTCCAAACTTTTCAACATCTACACTATGCACACCGGGAACTACCAATGCCAGATATTCCTCAATGTCTTTCTTGACAGAAATTGAAAGTTGATTGAGTACACTTGTCAGGTTGCTTCCATCGCGAGCGAGAACATCCCGAGGGTCCGGTGCCTGGAGATCTCTAATTATATCTGGATTGAAATTATAAAATCCCATTCGAGAAAATGCATCGTAGACAGGACGAAATTCAGGCAACCCTGAAGCATTTACCAAATAGAGACGATCTGTTATAGCAGCTGGTGCAGCCTTTACACTAGTCGTAACTACAGAATCTTTATTTACATGGAAGAATTGCTTCTGGAAAATACACGTTTCAGACTGAACCTCGTATCCCCCATGCGGACGAGACCCAATGCTAAAGTTATAATGTCCCATAGCACTATTAGGTAAAGTGAATGCAAACCCAATACTAAAATGGTTTGGATGACCACGAGAACGACGACGTACATCGTTGATACCTCCACGGTCGCGTATTGCGTGTTCCAAGGAGTAATTCAATGCGTCTGATACAAACCGCAACGCATCGAGAAAATTACTCTTACCCGACCCATTGCGACCTACAAGGAACGTCAAAGGCTGCAACTGCACATCACATGCTGCAATACTCTTGTAGTTCTTGAGAATAACTCTTTTAATAAATGTTGAATCCTTCATTTCAGTATCCAACCTTGTTACGCAACTGGAAATGCATCTCCGACAAGTGGTTCGCCATCTTCTACTTCTATCGTTGGAACGAGGACATGTCCCGGAGATTGTGCATTGTTATAAAGTACCCCTTGCGCCATGAAAATCATAACAAAAGCACGACGTTGATGATCTGTAATATTCGGGGGTGTGCCGTGCCAGTTTAGACAGTGATGGAACATACATTCACCCGCTTTCAACTCCACTGGGATACCGTGACTGATGTCTAAACTCCGTCTTTCTGACCACGGATTGGGTGGTGGTTCACGACCTTCTTTTTGTGCTTTTGCTGTTTCCGCATCAAACGCTGCCTTTGCTTTGACAGAGAAACGTTCATCTTTGTGACTTTTCGGCATAACGTGCATGCATCCGCTGTCTACAGTAGCATCATCTAAAGCAAGCCAGCAACTCACTATGTTTGGAGGACTGAGGGGCCAAAAGAAGAAATCGTGATGAAATCCGAAATGTCCGTTATCCTGTGGTGGCTTGGAGATAACTTGATCATGCCAGAGACGCACTTCGGGGGTTTCCAATAAAGCGCGAGCAGTACCTGCAATTAGTGGGTTGTGGATTGCTGCCTCATAACTGGGTTCACGTTTCCACATATTTACGAATTGATGGATTGCACGGGGGTGGTCTCTACCTCTATGGAGTCGTTGTCCTTGACGGTCATGTCCATATTTGAATTCTGGTGATGAATCGTCACCTTCGTTGAGTTCCAATTCAATGATGGTATCCAATCCATCCCGCATGGCTTCCACACCATCGCTATCTAATACTTTGCCGTATTTGAGGTATCCGTTTTCTTGAAAAAAGTCGACTTGTTGCTGTGTTATCATTATGTCTCTCCTTGTGAGCTTGATGTTCAATGACATTATATGTGCAAGCAATAATTCAGGTATATTATAAGATTTACTTATAGCTTACATCAAATCGGAAACTGGTGATTTCCTGCAGTCAATCCTCCGTCAATCACGAAAACAGCACCTGTCGCAAAATTCGCTTCATCCGATGCAAGAAAAAGTGCTGCGTTGGCTATGTCAATAGGTTTACCGATACGTCCCAGCGGGTACCATGGTATGATTTCGTCCAAGATCTTCGGATTTCGTTTGATCATCGGTTCCCATACTTCAGTCTGCACCGTTCCGGGACAGATACAGTTGATACGGATGTTGTCTTTGCCGTGTGCAACTGCCATAGAACGAGTCAATGCAATTACGCCACCTTTCGCAGCAGAATACGCGTGAATCCCTTGAAGTCCAATAAGACCGTTAACCGATGCGACGTTGACAATACTACCACCGCCATTTCTTTGCATAATCGGTATCACAGCATTACTACAATGACTTGTGCCTTGAAGTGCGACTGATAGGTTTGCTTCCCAGTTGTTGTTCAAAACATCTTCAGTGGAACAGATAGCGTTGTTTACAAGTATATCAACTGTTCCATAAGCACTGACAGCTTCAGTGATGAGTTTCTCTGCTTCAGTAGCATCAGATACATCCGCGTTGATAAATAGTGCTTCCCCGCCTGTATCGGTAATATCAGAGACGGTTTCCTTGCCGATGGCATCATTCACGTCATCAACAACGACTTTCGCGCCTTCTTCAGCAAACCGAATTGCAATTGCTCTACCGATACCGCGTCCAGCTCCTGTGACAATGGCTACTTTATCTTTTAACCGCATAAAGGTTCACCATACTTAAATCCTTAATGTTGCAGCGTTTGCGAAATGAAAAGTTGCGTACGCTCATGCTGCGGATTGTCAAAGAAATCTGCAGGTGCTGCTTCTTCTACAACCAAACCCTCATCAAAAAACATAACGCGGTCAGCCACTTCCCGGGCAAACCCCATCTCATGCGTAACAACCAGCATCGTCATCCCCGAATGTGCTAATTCACGCATCACATCTAATACTTCCGAAATCATTTCTGGGTCAAGTGCACTTGTCGGTTCATCAAATAACATTATCTTGGGTTCCATTGCCAATGCCCTTGCGATTGCGACACGTTGCTGTTGTCCGCCCGATATTTCTGCGGGGTACTTATACGCTTGATCCTCAATACCCATCCGTTCTAATAATGCTAAAGCTGCTTCTTCCGCTGCACTTTTAGACATCTTCCTAACTTGAATTGGACCTAAGGTTATATTCTTTATATTTGTCAGATGAGGGAATAGGTTGAACTGTTGGAACACCATACCGACTTCCTGACGGATAAGATTGATATTACGCAGATCATTGCTTAACTCAATACCATCAACAATGATTGTGCCGCGTTGATGCTCTTCCAACCTGTTTATTGTTCGGATAAACGTGGATTTTCCCGATCCTGATGGACCACATATAACTGCCTTTTCACCTTTCTTGAAAGTGGTAGTTATTCCCTTTAGGACATGGAAATCATCAAACCATTTGTGAACGTCTTCACATATAATAATTGGATCGTTTGTTGTATTTTCGGTCATATTCTGATTCCTTCTTTTAGAATTAACATAATGCAGTGAATTGATCCGTCATATCTTAATGTTTTCCAACTCCTAAATCTACTTCAATTTTCTGGCTGACTTTAGACATTGCATAACAAAAAATAAAGTAGATAAGGGCGATGAATAAATATACCTCAACGTGATGTCCTAACCAATCAGGATTTGCGAGAATACCTTTGGCGGAACCTAACAGGTCTTCGAGGCCAATGATATATACTAAAGATGTGTCCTTAAAGAGTGCTATAAACTGTCCAACAATCGCAGGGATGACAGAACGTAGTGCCTGTGGTAAGACAATAAACAGATTGCTCTGAGCGTAGTTGAGTCCTACAGCTTGTGCAGCCTCATGTTGCCCCCGGGGTATCGCCTGCAAACCGCCACGGACGTTCTCTGCCATGTATGCAGCAGAAAATAAAGTTATGGCGACCATCATACGTAAAACTTGGTCTATATAAAAATAAGGTATAAAGATAGGTATCAACACACTTCCCATGAATAAAATTGTTATCAACGGCACACCACGTACCGTTTCAATATAAAATATTGATACCCATCTAATAGCAGGAAGTTTACTTTGTCTACAGAGCGCAAAAAACACACCAAGTGGAAATGAAACGACAATTCCAAAGACAGCAAGAATTAATGTGAGCAGTAATCCACCCCACAAACTTGTCTGAATAACATTCTCGCCATACCCGTGTAGGACAAACATGGTAATAGGAAAGGAAAGAACCCATCCACCCAATATCCAAGGACGCAATCTAGTAATACGCTGTCCGAGAAAAAATGCCCCTATAAGTAATGCTATATCACCTAATAGCCATCGTCGGGACTCAAAAAT
>VYFM01000577.1 GCA_009842375.1 Candidatus Poribacteria bacterium
GTTGTCGTTGAACGTAGGCAAGAAAACGGTGATATTTGGAAATATAATGTTCGTTATCTAAATAAAACGAACGGTGAAGATTTACGGTATCGCTTTAGTTGTCGTGATGAGATTTATCGTCCATTACATGAAAATTGGAATGTAGAGGTACATAATAGTTGTGCTGATGTATATTCAAAATTATCGTGGAATGGTTATCTTACCTCAATCCCTGAGATTCAACTTCGTATCAATAACACTGATATAACCGCGGGGGAGATCAATAATTCCCTACCTATTACATGCAATTGGGCACTATTTGATGTGTTTCCTGCTCTCGTAGAAAGCAATAAGGAGAAAGTAGATTCTGTTGACATGGCAATACTTGATGACCTGGAACAGTTCAGACCGAAATGTAGAATCGGTTATCTTGATACAATAGAATACCCGATACCACTTGTCGGTTATTTTCTATATGGTACGGGTTCATTGCCATCGTATTGGTGGGTTGATACATACGGAAACACAGTTATTGTTTCATCTGTCTTTGAGACATTGGTGTTGAAAGAGAAAATGGGGTGACACCTAATGAATCAACGTCCCAATATTCTCTTTATTAACACAGATCAACATTATTGGGATGCAATTTCTGCATACGGAAATCCGTATCTCCATACACCGAATGTTGACCTACTCCATCAAAACGGGGTTTCGTTCACTAAATCATACTGCACTGATCCGGTGTGTGCTGCAGCCCGTTCAAGTTGGGCAACAGGATTATACACTTCTGAGACAGGCGTGCCTTTTAACGGTGGACAGCTGCATTCTGAAATTCCTGATATAGGTCAAGTACTTAAGAAGGGAGGTTATAGAGCATTCCATTGCGGAAAATGGCATGTTCCGGGTAGAGATGTCCGTGAAAGTTTTGAGGTGCTTTATTACGGTAAGGACCATATCGGTGCAGGAGGTGCAGCATATTACGATTCAGCCTCAACACACGCTGTTGCAGACTTCCTAACGAATTATGATGAAAAGGAACCGTTTTATCTGCAAATTGGATATATTGATCCACATGACGTGTGTGAGTATTTGCATAACCATGAGGAGAAAAGGATTCCAAACCCAGTAGAACAAGGTATTCTTTCGGAAGATGAATTGCCTCCGTTGCCTGAAAACTTTGACTATGATGTAAGAGAAACGGTACTCCATCGCGTTTGTAGACGAGTTGATGACGCACTTATTCATTCGCGCATCCTAAAAGCAGTTCGGGAGTGGGATGAACTCCATTGGCGATACTTTAGATGGAACTATTACAGGTTCATTGAAAAAGTTGACGCGGAAATAGGTAGAGTGCTTTCTCTGCTGCGACAAACGTCTTTCAATGATAACACGTTAATCATTTTTAGTGCTGACCACGGTGAGGCGTGCGGAAGCCACCAGTTGTTTCAGAAATTCGCGTTATATGAAGAGAGTGTACGGGTGCCGTTCATTGTATCCTGTTTAGGAGAAGGGATTTCTGTAGAGACGGAACGATTTGACGACACACATTTTGTCTCTGGCGTAGATATATTACCAACTGTTTGCGATTACGCCAATATTGAGACACCCGAAGGCTGTCAAGGCATGAGTCTCCGTCCATTAGTTGAAGGGAAAAATATCAATTGGCGGGAGCATACATATATTGAAAGCAATTATTGGGGTCGCGCGATTGTCTCTGACGAGTATAAATACGTAACGGAATATATACCAAAAACGACAGAGGATTTTATACCACCCGGTCCAGATGAAAAACAACTTGGTCTTGTCCAGTTGTTTGACAAACACAATGATCCGGGCGAGAATGTGAATCTCGCTTATGAACCAAATTATCAGGAAGTGATTGATGCTTTTAGAGAAAAACTACTAAAACAGGAAAGTCAACTTAATAGACAGAAAATCGTCCATAAAGGACCACAAAATACTATCACAAATTGGGGTAACCGTTTACAGGATTTTTGGCAAAACGGTAAATAAGACATAGGAATATAAATTTGTTAATACAGATCTAAAATAATTAGGATACTGAAGATGAATATATTTTCAAAACGCATAAATCGGCTTCCTCCATACATGTTCGGAAAACTGAAGCAGTTGACGCACGAACGACGGCAACAAGGAATAGATATTATTGATTTGGGAATGGGAAATCCAAATCAACCGACTCCGCAACCCATTATTGATAAATTGACAGAAGCAGCACAAGAACTACGAAACCACCGTTATTCTGCTTCCCGTGGTATTTACAATTTCCGCAGAGAAGTCAGTTGGCACTATGAACGAAGGTTTGGTGTAGACATTGATCCAAATGAGGAAGCTATTGCTGTCATTGGAACTAAAGAAGGTCTTGGACATCTTGCATTAGCCTTGATTGACGAGGGTGACTTGGCAATGGTGCCTAACCCTACGTTTCCTATCCATATGTATAGTGTAGTCCTGGCAGGTGGGAGTGTGGTTAGCATTCCACTAAGTGAGGAAAATGACTTTGTCCCTTCACTTGCTGAAATTACACGGGATATTTGGCCCAGACCTAAAGTATTGATATTGAGTTTTCCACATAATCCCACTGGGGCAGTGGTTGAGTTAGATTTCTTTGAGGAGGTAGTCGCATTTGCTAAGCAACAGGATATGATCGTTATACATGATTTAGCGTATGCGGATATTGTTTTTGATGGATATGAAGCTCCGAGTTTTCTGCAGGCAGAAGGGGCGAAGGATGTCGGGGTTGAATTCATATCCCTCTCAAAATCGTATAATATGGCTGGATGGCGTTGCGGATTTGCAGCGGGTAATCGAGACATTATCGAGGCACTTGCTCGAATAAAAGGATATTACGATTACGGTATTTTCGCTCCGATTCAGGTGGCAGCAATTATGGCACTACGGACACCGGAAGATGTTGTCACAGAGAACGCGGATGTGTATAGAAGTCGTCGCGATGTACTTGTTGATGGCTTGAACCGCATGGGATGGAAGGTGTCTAAACCACAAGCCTCAATGTTTGTTTGGGCACCAATTCCTGAGGCTTGGCAACACCTAAACTCATTGGAATTTTCAATGAAACTCCTAAATGAAGCGGAGGTATGTGTCTCACCAGGTGCTGGGTTTGGACACAACGGAGAAGGGTATGTTCGTATTGCACTTGTGGAAAATGAGGATCGGATTCGACAAGCATTACGCCAAATTCGTCGTGCATTGTTTGGATAACGAATTAATATGTATAAGAAGTATACATATTGACACCGATATGTATAGAAAATGCGAAAAAGTATACATATCCGACCTAAAATGAAATAATTTGATCAAAAACTATGTGCTTAAGTGTAAGGATTACTCCAACCCCCACTGTTTCTTTGCTTCCTCAAACGAAATCTTCTGGCCACCGGTGTGTGATATAGGATTCTTGCCTACCCACCGCTCATCAATTGGATGTTCTGCTGGTTGAAAGCGGATGTCACAACTGATGCGCCACCGATCTGATAGATTCTTGGTAGATGTGTGCATCGTGTGCATTGTGAATACGATAATATCACCCATCTCAAAATCTGCAGTCTGCCATTCACCACCGTATTTGTCACTGATTTCCATCGGATCGCGTCCGAAATGCCCCGGGGTCCCGTCTTTGTCTACATCTGTTTTTCCATAGGTATTACGCACTGGTGCAAAACTATCTAATTTATGCGATCCGACAAGAACAGTAAGTGTTCCCATAGTTGCGGGTACATCACCAAATGGAATCCAACAGGTATGCAACTGCTTCGATCCTCTACCCATATAGACAAAATCAAAATGTGGTCCAGACCATCCATCAGGACGAACAAACCGAAGCCATTTGTAATCAAACGTCCGGGTCTCTCCACCAAAGAAGTTACGGAAGAATCTGAAGAGTTCATCACCTTCCAAAACGGACAACACATCAGGATGATGGGTAACATCAGGTGCCCCCATTGTACGTCCCGGACTGCCCGGTCCAGCAATTGCATCCATCATTTCTGTTCCGGGTTTGAATACCTCATCTTTTCCATTACCTTCGGCATATTCAAGGATAGCGCGCCTCGCTGCAATTATCTTTTCCTTGTCAATTAGTCCGCGAGCGAGTAAATATCCATCTTCCGCTATCTGTTGATGCAATCCTTCTGCTGAATCGAGAACGTCATTGCAGTCGCGCAGTACACCGAGATGTGGTCCTGGAAATGTAACTTCATGATCTCCTACAAATACGGTTTCAGCCATTTTGTTCCTCCGATAATTATTGTATTTATAGTATAGACTGTATTAGTTCTGTTACTTCTGATTCTTTGATAATACATACTTTGAAATTTATAGTTTAACAGAAGTCGGTAATTTGTGCAATAGGATAACAAACAGAAATTCCGTTGACATAATGAATTGTGTATAATACAATTCCGCACAAATACTATCTGGATATTAACAATGGAACATTACTTAAAAATCCAAAAACCTAAACTTGGTTACACTTATGAGTTTGAAACCGACCAACTATCAGAAATGTCAGAATGCGTGGAGGCACACGGATTCGCCATTATCAAAGATGTTCTACCTGATGATATAGTAGACAGTTTGAAACAAGCAGTTTTTGAGGGGACTGACCCAAACAGAGAATTACAACGCGGACAGAGCAGCACCCGTCACGCTTGGATTGAATCAGGTGAAGGTGCATGGGAACTTCTGGAATATGAACCTTTCATGAAAATACACCGACACTTGATTGGGACAGATGAATTGACCGTCCACAGATCTGCTGCGATTATTCGTATGCCGGGTTCACATCCGGTTGCGTGGCATACAGATTGGTGTGGATTTTCACAGGATGCTCCGAAAAATTCTGGAGATGTGCTGAACAGAGGTATGTGGCCCTCAGGCAAATGGTTTTACATCACAGGATCGCGTCCTGAACACGGCGGATTGTGTGTGATTGAAGATTCGCATGTGGAGAACTGGGAAGGACCTGAAGGTTTCATCCTAACCGCAGATAAACGGTCATTTTACAAAGTGGGTGGAGAAGAGAAAGCTTATGCAGACTTTGATGTTCCGGGTTGTGTACCGCTATTCACTAATCCTGGTGATATGATTGTGTTTGCACATCGGACTTATCACGGTGCTTTTCCAAACCAGACTGACAATATTCGGTTGTCGTGTGCTATCGGTTTTCGTCGTAGAGATCACCACATAGATATTCCGTGGGAGATTCCAGATGTAGGCAAACAATTCTTAGCAGACTTACCATCGCACCTTCATAAATATACGCACGGGTATACGAGTATTGATACATCTTGGCGGGGATAGTATGTTATTGCGTTGGATATGCTGAGAGTTGACGATGTGCTTCAGGAGGTGCACCGTTTTGTAACCAAGCAATAGGCTGCTCTTCTGTCCGTTCAGGATTTACCCAGATGATTATTCGTATCTCACCAACATGATGTGAAGCATTTGCAAATAGAATTCGTACAGTTTGATCAAGTGAAATGATAATTTTATCAGTTTCCAGTGCTGCTTGAAGAAGATGAAAATCCTTTTCCATCACTTCAACTTCATCTGGATCGTTTGTTGTAGTTGTAATTTTATCATGAAGTGCATCATTTTCTGGTGGATTAATGTCTACTATTCTCCTACGTACATACATTGACACTTTCCACTCATGAGCAAAACCAGATTTGTGTCTTTTCCATTCAGCGTTGATTTCCCTTGTCACCACTACGCGATAGTTGTGGAATCTTACTGCCTTTAGGAAATCACGACAATTAACTGCTCGCGGATCGGTCGCGTTTTCACTACCAGATGATTGGACAACATCAGTGTCAATCACCAACCGTTTTGTGCCTCTTATTCTCACGGAGTCTCCTTGTTGCCAAATTTTACGTTACCAACAGCATCAAGAAAACGGCTCTGTGCATTGAGACTGACATCATCAAAATCTACAGACCACTCACCGTAAGTTCCCGCTTCATCTAAATCTACACTATCAACTTCAGTAATACCATCTTCATTACGTGACAACCAATGCAGCTTGACCAATTCCGGTGAGAGTTTTCCTTCTGCGACAAGCGTTTGAATGCCTAACAGTAATAAGGAACTGTGTGTCTCTGCAACAACACGTACACCACGTTTTGCTGCATCTGCTAACACTTGTGCTAATTTTACTTGTGCATTGGGGTGAAGGTGTAATTCTGGTTGTTCAAGGTAGACCAACTGACCTGGTTCTGCTGCAATCAGTGCTACTACAACGGGTAGAACTTGGGAAACACCAAATCCTACATCTGCAATGTTGATCATATCCATATCCTTTCCACTGTCATGTGGAAGTCGTCCAACTTGCACTTCAATACCTACATCACCGACTTTTTCAATAGCAACTTTTCCAGTCAATTCAAGAACTTGTAGGAAATTTTTAACTGTATTTAGACGTTCATCGGCAGTCTCTTGCCATTCGTGAATAATACTTGCCGTATAATTTTCAAACGTCCCAGGATACCGTGGACCTGTACTGCTTAGCTTATATATGCGTTCAGGATTGCCTCGTAGTCCAGGGAGGTGAATGCTGTTGAAAATACAAGACTCAGGGTTGTCGGCAATGTTGATGGTCTTATATTCATCTTGAGATTTCAGACACAAAAAACAACGTGAACGCATCACTATATCACAATCCTTGAGAAGTGGATGTTGGTCAATTATTGACTTAATTTCTGGAGGAGGTGGGACCTCAGGATATAAGATAAAATGCTTTGGAAGTTGGTTCAATATCGGATCAGTTAATATCCCTCTATTGGTTATTGTCATTTCAACAATTTCAAATCCGCGTTGTTCCTTTCTAAAAATAGCATCCACCGTAAAACACGCATTGACCTCGATCTTAATTTGAAAACGATCAGTAGGTTTTTTGTCAGTCAGTTCCGATAAAAATTGCGAGGTGGAAGTGAAACTAACGTTTGGTCCATCAATTTCTAGCTGTCCAGGCTCATAAGGTGCTTCCAGTGTCTGTTTTAGCATCAATAACGGCTGCATGATATCGATTTCCCAGAACTGTTCGCACCAGCGAGGATCGTCAATGGACGAATGTCAATTGAGCATTCCTCTGCTATTGATTTGAATCCCTTTACTGCTATCTTGGTGATGCTTTTAATCTTCTTTTCCGACATGTCAGTCAAACTCCTACTAACCTAAGAAGGACTTTATAATTCAGGTGGCTGCACGACACCATAAGGCAACCGTTCATCCTTCAACCCAGCAAACAAATTCTCCATTGCCATTGTAGCCATTTTCATACGCGTTTGAATGGTTGCACTCCCAAGATGTGGAGCGATGATTAAGTTATTCAAATCAAGAAGCGGGTGGTCAGTGTTAATCGGTTCAGGTTCGGTTACATCAAGTGCAGCACCTGCAATCTGTCCATCCCTAAGTGCATCATACAATGCACCATGATCAACGACAGGACCTCTTGCAATGTTGACAAGAATAGCAGTGGGTTTCATCAATTCAAACTCCACTTTTCCAATCATGTGAGTTGTCTCTTCTGTTAATGGAACATGCAGCGTTACAAAATCAGAAACCTTTAGCAGATGATCAAGGTCTGTATATTCAATACCAAGTTCCTCTTCCCAGTCTTGTCTACGATTGCGTTTGTAATACAAGACCTTCATGTCAAATGCCAATGCACGTTTAGCAACTGCATAACCAATTCGTCCCATTCCAACAATTCCAATAGTTGAATGATGCACATCATATCCCCATAGGATGTTGGGATCATAATAGTGCCACTGCTTTTCTACTTGCACATGGTTATAAGCAGGAACAACATTTCGCGCAGCAGCAAGCAGAAGTGCCCATGTCATATCAGCAGTAGTATCACTTAATACGCCAGGGGTATGTCCCAGAGTGATACCACGTTCTCTTGCTGCATCTTCATCCACATGGTCATACCCAACACCAACCACAGACACAACCTTAAGATTGGGTGAGGTATCAAACATCTCAGCAGTGACAGGTTCATGCCCGTAAGTCATTAATCCGTCAAGTGGTGGAATCTTTTCTGCAATCGGAGGAAGAATAGCACTCGTATGCCACATGTCAACATCACATTCAGCTTGAATTTGAATGAGAACAGTTTCGGGAATTGGGCGAGTAATAAATATCTTTGGGGCTGCCATGTATTGCCTCTCAGGTTGGAAATTTGGTAATAATTGCTGTTGAGTGATTCAGATACCTGACCGAGTGGTAAGAACGAAATACAGACTTAATTTCTCCTATAAAAGATGCGAATTGGTGTGCCATGGAAACCGAATTCACTTCGGAGATTGTTTACCAAGTATGCAGTATACGGTGGACGTATTCGGTGCGTATTCCTGCCAAAAATAAGAAAAGTCGGCGGTCGTGTTTCTACTTGCGTGATATACTTCAGTGCAGGACGTGTGCCTCTGACACGCGGTGGTGGATGTGTTGTACGCAATTCCAATAGCAGGTCATTAAGTTCGGGTGTTGGAATTCGGGTGCAATACTCACGGTATACCTCAAGTGAAACATCAAGGATTTTTGACACACGTTGTCCAGTCAAGGCTGAGACGAAGATTCGCGGCACATAATCAAGTTGTGGAACTTGTGCTGTTATCTGTTCCATATATTCAGCATGTGTTGCATTATCCTTATCAACGAGATCCCACTTATTTAAGACCAGCACAGATGCCTTTCCATTCCGTGCGATAAAACTCGCAATTGTTTTGTCTTGCTGTGCCACTTCTTGTGTTACATTTAAGATCAACGCTGCGATGTCACTTTGACGTATACTTTGAATTGCACTTCTCACAGTCGCGGTTTCTAATTCGTCTTTGATAGAGGATTTTCGCCGCATACCAGCTGTGTCAACAAGTTCGAAAGGTATATTTTGATATTCAAATCGGATGTTGACAGCATCCCGCGTTGTGCCAGGACGGTTATCAACGATCATACGTTCTTCACCGAGAAGTGAATTTAGGAGTGAGGATTTTCCGACGTTAGGGCGACCAACAATAGATATTTTGATAGGTGCTGAAGCATCTTCCGATGTATCTTTTACCTCAGGAAGTCTTTCTATGACTTGGTCAAGCAACTGACTAATACCGATGTTTTGGACACAGGAAATTAAAACAGGTTCAGATAAACCAAGCGAATAAAATTCTGCCGTGTCCATCTCAAGGTTGACACTATCAGCCTTATTAGCTACCAAAATGAGTGGTTTACCCGATGAACGGAGTTTGTCCGCGACAATAAGGTCGTGTGGCATAATCCCGTCACGGACATCAACAACAAACAGTATGAGTGTCGACTCAGCTAATGCTTCGTCAACTTGCAGTTGAACGTTATCAATGAGTGGATCATCAGGATCAACATCCATCCCGCCAGTGTCTACAATCGTAAATGGAGTGTCAATCCATTTTACATTTGCATAGTTTCTATCACGAGTAACCCCGGGTGTATCATTGACTACAGCGAACTTTTTGGGTTGTTCCTGACTTGGTCGTGCATCTGCTGTAATGCGATTAAAGAGAGATGATTTCCCCACATTAGGTCTGCCGACAATAGCTACAATTGGAAGTTGTTCAGACATTAGTTTTGCTCCTGTGCAGGTAATGAGTCCACGCCATTTTCAGCAGCTCGTGATACAGTAATTATAGATTTAATCACAACAATAATTGGAATAGCAAGTAATACACCCCAGAAGCCGAGGATAGATGCTCCGACGATGACGGCAAACATTATCAGTAAAGGGTCAACATCAACAGCCTCACTCATAACTTTCGGTGAAATTAGTGAGTTGTCTATTGCTTGTATACCGAAGATAGCACCTAAAACAAATACACAACGAATGAGAAATTCAAATGTGTTGCTAAATTCTCCCGCAGCGAGTCCCATCAACATTGCGATGAATGCAAAGCCGCCGCCTATAAAAGGACCGAAAGTCGGTATAGCATTACAGAGTCCGGCTAATATACCCACGAGAAGTGCAAATGGCACTCCAACAATATGGTAGACAATACAAGAGAGAATTGTAATCATAAGAATTACTGTGAACTGTCCTTTGAGAAACTGGTGCATATTCCTATCAATCTCTCGCAGATATGCCAGAGCAGTATCACGATGTCTTTCTGGCACTAAGTTAATGAAACTACGTTTATATTTATTGAAACCTTGACTCGCATAAACAAATACAATAAATGCAAGTGATATTGTTGCAATAAATCCACCGAACTGAAAGGCAATTGATCCCGCTAACCCAGACAACCATCTAACGAGTGCACCACCACTTTGTGTCCATCCAGGTATTTTCTCTGTCAGATATTCCTGAAACTGTTTAACGAATGGATCATCAATATATCTAAGTAAGCC
>VYFM01000291.1 GCA_009842375.1 Candidatus Poribacteria bacterium
ATCAAGATGATAAACACTATAAATGAATATATAGATTTTCGCATAATTTTTACTTTTTCAATGTGCTTATTGATAATCAATAAGCCAATACGCATGTGTTTTGGGCTGACGTAGGTTCAACCGACAATACCAATACCTTGATAATGTGAGTTATAACTTCCACATGCCTAACAGTGTAAGCAGCGATAGATTCGGGAATAGTAGCGGTGCGAACAGCGGTGCACCATACAATAACTTATCTGTGCCTTGAGTTGCTGGCACCTGCAGATCTGCTGCAAGGTGTAAGAAAAAACCAGCAATTCCAACGATAATGTTCAGACACAAGACAGTGATACAGAACGGAATGAAACGCTGCTTGCGCTGCATGCATAACAGCGTCCCTATACTGCTACTTGCAAGCGCACTCGTTATCACCGGTAGCCACTCTGTGATATTGAAAAATCCGTTTTGTGCGTGGTCAAGCACAGAAAGGATAAAGTTGCCACACCACCCACATAAAGCTAAAAACACGACCCACTTTGCCCATTCTGCTTGGGTATCTGGTATCAGGTTATTCAGCAGCAAAAGCAAACCAATACCTGTATAAGCCAATGGTGCAACAAAAGGTGCTGCGTATACTAGATTTTTGAGAGATGCGTCCGTGAAAAAGTGGCTACTGAGATGGAAAAGCATACCTGCTATGCCGATACAGATTGCGCCCCATCCGAAACAGGTTCGACACCAATGTAGCCACTGCGTCTTACTAGTGAGGTGGACACCTGTTAACACGCCAAAAGCAATGAAGGAGAAATAGATAGGTAACCATTCAATGGTGTCCGTAAATCCGCCGACAGCATGTGCGATATATACATCTAACGCTAAAAAAGCGAGGTTCAGAATAATGAAAATGTCAAGTAATCGTGTTGCGGTTCCGTCACTGTTTCGCAGCTTTGTTCCGAAGTTCTTTAGCAATTTTTTGTATCTCCGCTGTCTTGTGCAACAGTTCATAGTTGCCGTGCCACTGGACGAAATCCGCGCCTCCCATAAAAGCACCGTGCTTTGCTGTTCTGCCATAGTAATGCCACAAGTCAAAAAATAGGAAGTCAATCGGTTCATCAAAGGGGGCCTCTGTCAACAAACCTTCTTCTTGAAGTGACTTCATTAATGTTTGTGCTTCCGATATAATTTGGTTTGTGTCGGCGACAACATCTTCTGCTTCCGAGTAGAATGTATTCACTTGTGACCTTGCGTGGCATTTCAAACACACGTCCTTCATCGCATCTTGTGCTTGCTGATAGGTTGGTCGTTTTTCTGAAACAGCTGCGAATAGCCAATATGATAGGCGTTCTGTTGTATCGTGTGTCACGTTCAAGCCGTCTAAACCGCTTAGATGGCATGTCACACACGTTGGCACTGGCATATCTTTGGTTGTCAGCTTCTTAGGATCGGCTTTTAGGTTCATGTGTGCTTTTTGTGCGTTATAAAGGACTCCATGCTTGGATTCATGGTAAATCTCTATTTGTGAATGATCCGGTCCCATGTGGCATTGTCCGCAGGTTTGCGGTTCGCGTGCTAAAGCAATAGATGAATTATGACGCGAATGACAATCCGTGCAGGTCCCAATAGAACCGTCTTTGTTCGGTTTCCCAATATCATGACATCCTAAACAACC
Source organism: Candidatus Poribacteria bacterium (assembly GCA_009842375.1). Classification (GTDB taxonomy): domain Bacteria; phylum Poribacteria; class WGA-4E; order WGA-4E; family WGA-3G; genus MSPOR6. The sequence goes on from VYFM01000291.1 coordinate 1,652, forward strand.
GACGAGCGTCGCACTCTCACCTTCCGCGATTGCTAATGGGTTCGCTGGACGATCAACAGCACCTTCGTGATATTTTTCTGAAAACGCTATCTGCTCTGCGGTAAAGTCTTTAGCACCCGCCACAGCTGCCCAGGCAGGTGCTGCATGCCGGCTTCGCAGGAATTGTTGATACTCTGTTGAATGACACCCACTACAGTTCTTTGCTGTTAGCTGCTTCGCAATTGTAAATCCGCTATGCGATTTGGTCTCTTGATCGGCTACAGCCTGATGACAATCCAAACAATTTACACCTTGCTTGGCATGCTCACTGCTTTCATATTGATGCACAACTGCAGCCGTTTCGCGACGATGACAAGTCGCACACTTACCAGTCGCCCGCACAAAATCAGCACTCGGTTGATCTGTCTCAACTTCCGGACGATGCGTGTGGAAAATTACCACAATCACAACAAGCACTGTTGCAATAATAACGGAAATAAATATAAATTTGAAAGACATCTCGATTCCATTACATATTGATAAATTGAGTGTTATATCTATAAGTTGCTATTTATGTAGCACGATCACGATACGCAAGTGCATCAAAACAAAGACTTTCCCTGCTATATCTTAGACGAAGTCGACAAGTCAAAAATCGTAACAAAAATAAAAAATACGCGTACACCTAAAATGTGATTGTCATGCCCAACGTGGGAACAATTGGAAAAAGCGGTTCTTCTTCAATGGCACATTCAACAATCACATTTGTCTTCTCATCTAACACTTCACTGAACGCATATTGGTCAACATTGGTGTGATTATACAAGTTTAAAATTTGGAAATACCATGTGAGTGTCCATCGCTTATAAGGACTCCGTTTTGTAAGTCGAAAATCGAGGCTATGATAAGGTGGCAGTCGATCGGAATGCGTTTTTCCGAACTTGCGGTTACAACCGATATCTCCATCGGGTAACAAGACCTCTTCGGTATCTAAAGGCGTTCTCGGTTCACCGGTATGGAAACGCCAACTGACATATAAATGCCACGTTGAAGCGATCTGTTGACTACTACTAAGGAAAATAGAATGTCGTCGGTCATACTGCCGAAATATGGTTGTGTTCCCAGATGTTTCTTCTGCAAATCCACAAGCGTAGCCGAGTCCCCACGTCAACCGTGATGAGACTGCTTGTGTTGCAAAGATATCAAATCCTTTTGCATCTGCTGATTCAGGAGAGGAAAAAATCTGTGTTTGCCGTCCAAATTCTCTAAGTCTACCCACAAGATTGTCAAATTTCTTATAGTAACCTTCCAATTTGATCAGGAAATTGCTGCGACTATATTCACCACCAAGAATGTAATGTGTAGACTGTTCCGCCAATCCAACGGTTTGAATTCCGTCTTCAACTGGTACTGACATCAGATCAACCGGTTGATAGTAGATACCCCATGCACCTCGAAACACTAAGTTCTTCTTCGGACGTACTGCGATAGCAACACGAGGTCCAATCTCGTAGTTTTGAACATCTGGTTCTCGATAGTTTTGAACGACATAACGACCTCCCAAGTTGATAGCAAGTTTCGGATGAATTTGCCATTCATCCTGTAAAAATAACTTGATGTCACTCCCACTATCATCAATTTCGGCGAGGATCTGATTATATTGATTTACACCTTCCACTCGTTCCGATACATCGTAATCATATTGTGCGGTTAACCAACGCAACTCGACTCCACTTCGGATGGTGTGTCTCTTCAATATGTTTGCAGTATATTCCAGTTTGGTGCCGACAAAACGAAAATCTCGGTTATCAATATCAGTCTCCCGTGTTGTACGTTGTTGATTTGATGTGCCAGCAAACAGATAAAAATCTGTCAAATGTGAAGTGCCGAAGGTATGTTGCCACTTCAACCAAGCGGTAGAATTGTCATATTGGGAATCCAAATTGTTATCCACGTCCTCTATGCGTATACGGTTCTTATCCCAACCGTACAATCCATTGAGTGTAACTGTATCCGCATCTGTCAAATGATAAACAAGTTTTCCATAGACATCAGCGTATTGTGGTTTGTACTTTTCATCTACGTCCATGAGGGCGAGAATGAGGTCTACATAACCCCGACGTGCTGACAGCAGCCACCCTCCTTTTTCAGTGAGGGGACCCTCTACCATAGCAGTTGCGTTGATGAAGTCTATTCCGAAATTAGCAGACACATTTTCAGTATTAGGTGTCTTTGTTGATATGTCAAATACACCTGACATCTTTTGACCGTATTCTGCTGGAAACCCACCCATCAGCAAATCTGAACGTTGTATAAGACCAAGTCCAACCAATGACACTGCTCCACCGAAATCTTGTAAATGATACGGATTATAAAGTTCCATTCCGTCCAATCTTACTGATATACCATCTTTTTCTCCACCACGCACACTGAAACGTGCACTATAATCGCTTGCGATGACTCCGGGGAATACATGTCCTGACCGCATTATATCGTTATCTATTAATGGAAACCTTTCTATCTCCTGTTTTGAGAGAGAGATTTGTGGGGTTGCACCGTCATAAATAGTAAATCGTCCTGGCGTGACAACAATCTTCTCTAGTTCAATCGGTTTTTGGACTTCCTGCGCATGAACCCAAAGAAAACTAGGGATGAAAAATAAGAGAATGTGGAAAATGAGAAACTTAGGGGTGGACATATTGTATCCTTTATATTGAAGTATGAAGGTTACGAGTATTATATCATTCTATGTTCTACATACCTTCAATGGTTTGGTATACTTGGCAAAACAACTTTGCCTTAGGTCTTGCCATAGTCTTTCAATCGGGTTCAACTCTGGACTATAAGGCGGTAGAAATAACAAGATGAAATTGTCAGGGATCTCTAATATCTTTGCGTGATGAAAACGATCACTATCAAGCACGATTACATTCAAACTTTCAGAAAATGTTGCTGGAAGTTTGATCTAAACACCTCATTCTCTTCGGGCACTTTTTTATACATTGCGTCATTCCTAAATTTGTAAAAGTATTGTAATAAAGAGTAAACTATTTATGACGTTTTATCAAATAGAAACGGTATTATTTGATTGTTTTTTGATATTCATAAGTCCAGTCAACAACCTTATATCCGACATTACTATAAAAAAGAATGGCTCGATAATTATCCAAACTTGTGCTTATGGATGCATGACGGTATCCTGCCTTTTGCATCTCTTGAAGCGAATACTGAAGTAAGAATTTCCCAAATCCCTTTCCTTGAAAATCGTCTTCAATACCAAGCCATTCTGTATATGTCCAGTCTTGTGCATCTGCTTTTTCAAGCACTGCTTGACCTGCTTGCATTTCACCTCGTTCGTAACCAAAAAACCGAATATAACCTTCCCTTTCCTCCTCACTATCTTCATCATCGTCTTCATACTTTTTTAGACCGACGTGAATAATAGAAAAGTCCGATTATTACCCTAATCTGTGCTGAGTGAGGCATGTCGGTATCCGACTTTGTGCATCTCTTGTAAAGAGTACTGCAGTAGATATTTACCTAAACCTTGTCCTTGAAATTCTTCCTCAACACCAAGCCAATCGGTATAAATCCATTTTTGTGCATCGGAGTGTGAGAAAAACATGCCACCAGAAAGTGACCGACAAACACCAACTTCCTCTCCATCTTTGGATGCTGTTATATTGCAGTAATGATAACATTTACGATTAAGAGTTGTCAATGAAATCAGTATGGAATCCAAAGCCATTCTATTGTCGAGTATTCTAATACCAATGCTTGTAATTATTTGCCTTAATTGAGAAAATACACGAAAACCACTATGACAAGTATCACAAATTCTGAATATATAACGAAAGTCGCAAATGGAACACAATTATTTAAAAATGGTATAAGAGAAATTGGAAGCACACCAACCTCCGTATAGTTGTGTGTCCCACTCAAGTCGCATATTTCTCTGCATCGTTGTTAACTTTCCTTTGTTATGTTATAATATATCTGATACTTTATTTGTTGGAAACAGCGTTTATGTTTTCTATCAATAGAACTGAATCTGTGTATGCCAAAGAGTTAGAGCACGAGTTGCTTTCTGAGTATGAGGAGTATCAACTCCTACGCGATGCCCAGTCGGGCGATGAGAATGCGCGCGAGCGACTTTTCCTATTGAATCTTCGTCTTGTTCGTTCTATTGTTCAAAAGTACGAACGACCAGATTTGGATGTATATGCGGATGATCTGATGGCGGATGGTGTTATCGGTTTGCACAAGGCAATTTCAAACTACGATATAAGTTTTGATACACGTTTATCAACTTATGCTGTGATTGCGATCCATCGTGCTATTGCGCGTAGTCCGTTGTTGCAGAGTGCTATCCGTTTACCGGAGTATGTTCGTGCCCAGCTACGTGTGATCAATCAAGCGAAAACGAAGTTACAGCAAGAAGGTCGTGTGATTACTTCAGAATCTATATCGGAGTTATCGGATTTGCCACTTGATCGTGTGGAAAAGTTATGGTGTCTTGATACTGAAAAGGATACTGTTCGCGTTGCTTCACTGGAAGATGATGTTGATATTGGAGATGGTTCGGTGCAGTTGCTTGAAACGGTTGCGGACGGCAGTTCGGAGTTCGCGTATGAGCAAGTGGACCTTGAGATCACGCTTGAATATTTTTTATCGAAACTATCAGAACGGGATCGTTTTGTAGTAGAACGTTCGTATGGCATCCCGATTTATATGACGTATGTTGAGATTTCGAAAGTTGTTGGTTGTAGCAAGGGCGGCGTTGGCTGTATACTGAATAATGCGATGTCTCGTATGCAGCGTTTAGCGCGTGCGTTGCGCGGTTCTGTTGACGATATCAAAGTGGCGTTAGAGAACCCGTATACTGTCATGGCAGGTGATGAAGAACCCTCCAAAGACACAGCAGAAAAACCACCCGTTATGATAACAGGCGGTGAGGAAACGATCCCACTTTTTTCGATGGCTGAGGATCAGATAGACATTTCAAGGAAGCAGAGTCGTAAACGTCGTGAGAAGATTGAACATGATACAAGTTTACAGATACCTTTATTTTGATTGTCCTAGGAGGCATCGGTATAAGATAACGGATTTGATACTATTATGCATTTTATATATTTCCATGCAAAAAACACATCCAATGGCATGTTTGATACAACAGCACCCGACGGTTTGACGAGTCATTGTCAGGTGATGCTGGATCAGATAAATACTCTGATTGAGACAGGACAGAAAGGGTTGTTTTACAGTTACGATGAGTTTTGTAAGTCCTATCTGCCAGTAGGTCATTACATCCAAACACTCAACAACAAGTACGATGTCCATTGGTGCGATATAGGTGAGAGTGAGGCAAAGTTTTCTTACGATGTGGTCGTGTTCTTCGGGAATTTTAACGTTCTTGATTTTGATATTCCCCGTTTGTGGAGGACTTATGTGGTCCCCAAAAAAACGCCTGTCATTTTTTATACAACACCGTCTTGGCGTGGCTATGAAATGTTTCAACAGGTCGCAGAAGTGGAACGGGTTGAATTTGATGAGATTGTCCCCCGCCTGCGTCCCATCATATCCGGTGAGCCAGCTTTGAAATCGTCCACTGTGAATTTGTCCTCTAAGGCTGTGCCGGTTGTTCCACCAAACGTATCTATTCCCGATAGACGACACCCCCCGAAAAGTGGAATACACCAAAAGCCCCCAACCGTGCCAGATCAAAAAGCAGCCGATACATCCGAAGATAACTTGGCATTACGCAGAAAAATAAAACGTTTACAGCAGGAAGGCATGTCTATTCGGAAGATTGCAGAGCAGTTGAACATCAAGAAGTGGAAAGTTGAGTGGCTTCTGAAGCAAAAACCGTCACAACTCCATAAGACAAAACCCCATAAATAGAAAACTCACACAAGACAAGACCCCAAAATAGAAAAATGACGAATTTCTGAGAATATCGGGAGAAAACACTTATAGGACAAGGGGCAGCACGGCTATAGCATGCTCTTTAGGATACCTGATACAGACTGTCTTGTTCTCCTGGCACCGCTGTAACGACTGTCTTGTGAATTGTCCACTGCCCAAAAGCGTTGACTCCTTTGGCTATGTCTGTGTTTAGACGATGTGAAAATCCAGAAAAAACGTCCAGTTTTCGCACAGAATCCCTAGCGATTCCGCCAAATATTTTGAAAATGTAAAATAACAAAAAAATTATTTTCTTTTTTTTTGATGGAAAATTGCGTTGCGATACCTGCACGCCAGAACATCAACAAGTGCGGTTAGGAAACCGCACCTACCGTCGAAAAATAAGATAGATCTCGTTAATTAGGCATAAATCCCGAACGTAACAGTTATGGTAGAAAAGCGTCGGATGACAGGGTGAGATTAGAATATCGGGGGCGTATAGGATCTGTCCCTAGACAATCGGCTGTGTGTGAATAGCAATTCGAAGGGCGTTAGCTGAACGAAATTATAGGCACTTGTTCCATACAGCACCGATACATTCATTGAATGGTTAAATAAATGGTGGTGTTCAGTCTCGGTATCCGCTTCTAAGCTTTCTTCAAGCTTTTGACATATCGGAAGTAGCGTATCCGATCCTAAAATATAATCTATTATGTTGAACGGATACAAGTGTCCCATAGCCGCTTCTGATCGTTGACGCAAGATTTGGGACGCTTTCGCCTGTGGGGTTTTGAGAAGTTGCTTGTTCACCCGTCGGATCATCTCCAATTTGAGAGATAATATGTCGGCTTGATCCATCTGGTATTCGGGGTCTATTTCACCAACGATCCACTTACTGAAACAAGCAGGTTCGTCCGGAGGGGGATCCTCATAAAATCTACAGCCTTCTTTGCTACACTCGGCAATAGAGGCATTCCACAGATGTGTTACTATTTTCGACTGCAGTTCATCCGTTTTCGCATAATATGCGCGGACGCGCGCTGCTGTTGACTTTGTGGTGATCGATGGTGCGAAAATGCCAGTGTCCTGATTCCTTTTACGACGTTGTTTCTTCATTTGCTTCAGTTCCTATCGCTGCAAGCGGGCTTCCCTCGGTTATTTCGGGTGTCGGATCATCCACTTGGAGTAAAGTCAGTAACTCGACCAATCCTTCCGGTTTTCCCAGTTCCGTATCGGATTCGAAGGATTGATGATCCATAAACCAACTCCGTGCTAAATCATAAACCTTCATCCATTTCAGATACGTTGCTGGATCCATCTCCGGATCTGCCTGTATCCGTGCTTGAAAGTGCTTTTTAATAGAGGACGCAATCGAAATATCATCCTCAATAAAATCTTGCACCTCTTTGATACGCTTTTCGACGGCTTGGGTCGCTGCAGCTTCAATGACATCCGCATCATACGCTTCTACGCGCACCTGCCAAACGTGTTCGGAGGACCAACGCCCAATCTGTCGCAATCCACGTTTCTTACCTTTTATCTCTATGGACTCCAACGCCCGCAAGGAACGGGTCGGTCCCATATCGCGATAGGCAATAAAATAGTCAAAAGCTAAAGGCGTTTCGCCCGGAAAAGGTGTTTGATAAGTGTTCATAATGTAATATTATAATATCTGAACAAATAAATGTCAACAAAAAGTCAACGCGCGATATATAATACCTTGTGTTTACGTAATTTTCCGCTTCCGCTTTTTCCTTGTTTTATCATGACGTGCGACTGTAGAATAACTCAGATCCAGCATGTGTGCGACCTCATCCCTTGATTTCTCACGGAGCAATCTATTCATTTTCTCTATGGTTTCTGTGGGCGTTCGTGTTCCCAGATTGCCTGCGCGTGCGGTCCTGCGTTGCTGCTTTGCCTCACTAAACGCAATCCCGTAGGTCCGAGCGACAACTTTTATGAGGATCCGATTTACGTATCCTTGCGAGATACCGGTTGCTTCACTGATCTGGTCATTGGTCATGGTTTTCCATGCATCTTTCGGGGTATCGGGGTGTGTAAGCCAATCTTGTAATTTCTGTTGTTGTCTAGATAACTTCTTATCCATAGTACACCTTCCTTGTTTGTGTAGAACTGAACGGGACGACTATGATGCCGTTCTGTCAATTTATTGTGGGATCGTCCTGATACTATGGTCAATGATAACTGTCGTGATTGGGTGTTCCTCACAAATATCATTCTAATTCTTTCTCAGGACTATCTTCATTCGTTATAGAGATAGCCTCACTGGCAGCTCTAACTTTTTCATAATCTACGCCTAAATATGCCTGCGTAGTTGCGATATTCTGATGTCCAAGCATCTCCTTGATACTGAAGATGTCGTTCAACTGTGAATAGAGTCGCTGTGCGTAACTTTTCCGCAGAGAGTGTGTTGCGAGGTTGCCGTTGAGAGCTGCCTGTTGACACACCCGCTTGAAAATCTGATGTGCCTGTTGCCGTGTAATCGGCAGGAGCCCGTTCACTCTGTTCCGAGAAGGAAATAGTGGGCGTTTGGTATCTAAACATCCATACTGCTGTGTATGCCATGCGATTATCTCAGTGATGGCTTTGGTGCCGTCTGTGTTCACAGGAACACTGCGGGCATGTTCTTTCCCTTTGACGATGGACTTACGATAGTGTAGATCAGTAACGGGTTTGCCGTTCTGGTAGACATCCCCGATTGTTAGGTTCAGGAGTTCACTGATACGTCCACCCGTAGAGACCCCTATCATAAACAAGCATCTGTTCC
>VYFM01000295.1 GCA_009842375.1 Candidatus Poribacteria bacterium
ACTGATATTTCAATAGGATTTTGTCTCCTCAAACTGAATAATCTGCGAAATCTGTGCAATCAGCGTCCATCCGTGATTCTGAAAGTGTTGAATCGCGACAATTGAATGACTCTGGAGTTAAGCATATATCAAAATTAGGTGATTAAAGGATAGAGTAGACTATTCCTAAAAGATAATATCTATCACGAACTTTTTCTGATGATTTATGTCTATTTTTATAGGTGTGGTTTATTGCCATTCCAAATTAACATCCTATTGAGACAGAACCTTTCTTATTATAGCATATCGGTTTACCTGTCTGTTTTGTTTGCATAAAGTGCTCATATTAGGGTAACATATAAATAGTTGATGGAATAATATAAGCATATATCTCCGATAAAGACTATTTTCATCCTAAATTATTAGACAACAATCACAATATATGAAAGACATTGGAATGGATGCCCCTTATGGAAACCTTCCCAAATTCAAAGAATGAAATTCGATACTCCACAAACCCTGATATTTCTGTGAATAAACGCGTAAAAGAACTTTTTGTTGCACAATCTGAAAAACCCGCGGCTTTAAAGGATATCAATCTCACGCGGTTATCACCCTTTCAGCGTGCATTACTCGTAGCAGATGGAACCGTGACACGGTTCATTGAGGCATATACGCATTCACCTATACAAGTTGTGCTGCTATACCAAGCAAGACGAATCCTACATAATCAACATAAATGGCTTGAACTGTCAACAGGTGGTAATATCATAGCACGAGAAGTTATTCTTCAGACCCCTTGCAAAGAAAATCAAACACCAAAAATACATGCTTATGCAGTTTCTCAAATAGTCTATGAGCGTTTACCTAATACTGTGGTAAATGAATTAGATGCCGGAATTAATGGTTTAGGAGTCCTTTTGCATCACAGCCAATTGGAAACACGACGTGACCTGCTTTGGTGGGGAATTGAACGGGTGAAAGGTCTACCAAGTAGCATCGCACATTTTGAAGACAATCCATTCCTTTGTAGGACATATAGAATAGTTGCTAATGGAAAACCGCTTATGCTTATAACAGAAAAATTTCCACTTGAAGCAAATTAGTTCAATATTTTTAGATTTAATAATTGTTCAATGATGAAGGTAGTTACAGACAAACATTTCGCTACCTACAAGTGTGAAGATCATTTGTTGGGGCTTTCTTAGTAAGTAGCGAGATGTGCTTGTGGTGTCCCGTGAGAATAGTCCCCATCACAAGCATTGAGCAGCAATTTACTCAGCCGGGATACGATGTCTGGATGATCAGATGATATGTCATTTTCTTCACTGTAATCCTGATTGAGTTGATACAATTGAAAACTATCTAACTTGTTAATATATCGTAACTTCCAACCATCTGATGTTACCAATGCAGGTCCAAGTCTGGATGCATATACAATCCAATCATGGGATTGTTGTGTCTCAGGCTGTTCAAATAAAGTAGGTAAAAATGACACACCGTCTTTTGCTTGCGGTAAGTCCGCGCCAGTGAGTTCTGCCAAGGTAGGCATTAGATCGTAGTTGGCGAGCATGTGGTTAGACTCAGTTTCGGACTTAATCGTTCCTGGCATTCGTACGATAAAGGGTATTCGCGTTCCACCTTCCAAGCTTGACCGCTTTAGACCTGCCATGCCGTCATTTCCATTGAACACATCACCACCCTCCTCAGAATAATATTTCCTTGTAATGTCATCAAAAGGTTCTCCCTCCAAATTCCTTCTTACACCAGAAGTACGACCTTTTTGCAAGTAATACACTTCATGTCCATTATCTGCACTGAAAACTATCATTGTACGATCATCAATGCCGAGTCGTTCCAATTCGTCCAATATTATTCCTACGGTTTCATCCAATTTTAGAACCATAGAAGCATATTCTTTCTCGAATGTAGTCAACTCCGTGATATTTTTTAATGCTGGATGTATGTCTGGTATAGATATCGGTCCGTGTGGCAACTGAGATGGATGGTATAGAAAGAAAGATTCATCTTTATGCGCGCGAAGGTATTCAATAATTTTGTCGTTGAATATATCTTGTGAATAGACAGCTTTTCCATCACGATTCCTACGGATTTCCATATTTTCATCGGATTCCGAACCGGGATGTTTCCCGCAATCGACATGGGTATTTCCTTGAATTTCTCTGAGTTCTCCATTCTCAAACAAAAATGGTGGATAAAAGCCGTGACAACGTTGGTGGTCATAGTAACCATAGTGATACTGCCAACCGTGCCTCCGAATCCGATTTGCAGTCGTGGCAAAACCCCATTCAAGCTTCCCTATTTGTCCTGTGGCATATCCTGCTTCCTCAGCGATCTGTGCCAAGAATACATCATTGGGACCAGCTTGAAGTCCAGTTGTATGAATCAACTCCGAAATCTCGTCTACGGTCATTTCACCTGTACTAATACTCTTGTAAATTCCAGCCTTGGTATAAGTCCATGTTCCTTCATGACAATCGTGAATTCCAGTCAACATGCTTGCGCGTGAAGGCGCGCAAAACGCACAACCGTAGGCATGGTTGAATTTCATGCCTTCATTAGCAAGTCGGTCTATATTTGGTGTTTCAAAATGTTGCTGTCCATAGCAACTTAACATTCCGCGTCCAAGGTCATCGGCGAAGATGAGAATTACATTCGGTCTTTCGTTCATATATGTTTATTTCCTTCAAAATGTAGTATATAACAACATAGACATTATATCACAAAATGTGAGTCTACTATTAGAATAATGCAATGATGGTGTTTTGATATGAATTCTGTATGTACTTAGGAGGATAACGTTATTTGATGAAATATGAAGAGTGTAGGCAGGTCCGGAGACCTGCCCTTGATACTGTATATGAATTGTTCGACTTGTATGTCATCTATTTTCTATTCGAGGGATTCTTTACCTATTACATTGACAGGTTTCTCCATAGAACCAGTAATAATGAAACCGTCAATAACAATTTTGGTTTCAATTGGTGGAATCTGATTGTCTTCTGATAAATCATCGTTATCAAATGAGAATGGGTCTTCCAGGATTGAGAAGTCAAGACCGGCATCATTGGGTGTAAGAATAATCGTAATTATACCCAAATCTGTCTGACCATCCTCCATCTGTTTGATAAGTTCATCAAGATTCTCGGGCAACGGTGTTTCTTCCTCATCATTCTCATCAAAACTGAAATCAAAGAATAAATTATCAAAAGGATCTTCAGACTTAACACTAAGATTTGCCCGACCCTTGGTAAAATTATCTGGAATATCCAGAGTAACCTCTTTTTCGATCTTTCGACTACCGTTAGTTGCAGTCCAATGTGGAAGTAAAACAACCTTGAAAGTAGCACTTTCCCCAGGTACTATTTCCTCAGGAACAACTAACTCGTGGATTGCAGCTAACATAATTTGAGGTTTGTCAGTAATCTCGATTGATACCTCTGTTAATGTAGTCTTACTCGCGCTGTTAGAAAATATGTCATCAAAAGAAGCAACAATTCTATCCACGTTGAATAACAGGTCAATAAACGGATTTGAAGATGCGCTACGAAAAGATTCCGTATAGATGGTTTCCGTCTCTTTGAAGCGGAGTGTGACTGTAACGTCTATAGTTCCTGGACTTAACTCCTGACGAATTGAATCCATCGTTATTGCAGCAATGACAGGTATAAATACTTCCTGACCATACGCTACTTGGTGATGTTTTTGTATGACACCACCATCGCTTACTTGATAAGCAACCTTTACAGGAATCATAGCGGGAGGTGATCCAAGTTTGCCTACAATCGCTGGTGTAAGATCTTTGGTTATAGTTCCAATTGGATTACCGTAAGCATAAGTAGATTTATAGGACGCTTGTAGGTTTGGAATAATCCCATTAACAACGGCTCTATAGACAGGTAAAGATGCCTTACCATCTCCATTCATTGGGTGTCCGAATGCTACAAACGTATCGTCGTCATAAACTTGTGTCACCGTTCCATATCCAATTGCATTTACAACATCACCTGTTGCTACTGCTACACCAATCATATCTCCAGCTTCGAGGCTTGATGTGTCAGCAGGAGGGGCAGCGGGTGATCCAGCAACAGACGAAAACAATTCAAGGTATTGAAAACGTTCTCCCTTTAGGTAGGATGTAAGTTGTTCAAGTCTATGAGATTGTATACCTGTAATCATCAAAGGAGTTTTAACCGGTGTAAAATCAGTATGGATTCCTATTGAAGGTGCCGCTGGTGCACGATCACCGTCAAGTAAATCTCCAAAAGTTTGACGCACTATGGATGCCTCCATTGCATCTATTGATGTTACCCAAAAACGTGTAGGAGATTTCGAAAAAGCATTACCATACGCAAGTGCCCCCATTACACGACCGGGTGGACCCACAGGACTACCGGACATCCCTTGTGCAATACCGCCTATAGCTTCAGCTGCGTTATCCTGCAGTTCACACTCGTACACAGGAAAGCCAAGACCAAAATCGCGCACACCTCTATAACGTGCTTCAAGTGTTACTCTACCTGTACCTTCAAGTACTGTAACTATTTGGACGCTTGTTTTATCTATCAGACTCCGAACTTCATCTTCATACATATTTTTCAGAATGACACCATCTTTAAGTGGTGCACCGATAAACAAGTCTGTTGGGTCAATTTGGGTTGGATTGTTTAGTTGATCCTGTTCCACATCAGAAGAACAACCAATGTAGAACAAAACCATCAAGGCGATGCTTGTGAGTGTAAAAAAGTGTTTCATTTTATTCTCCAAGGATATAATATAGAGTGATATTTATATTTTCCATGCTCTATTATCTTGTGTTAGTTTCATATTTCATGAGTTTGACTTATACCTAATTAACGAGATTTATCTTATTTTTCGACGGTAGGTGCGGTTTCCTAACCGCACTTGGACCAAATATCTATTAGTAGGGGCGAGGTCGCCTCGTCCGTGCAAACAAGACGCATCAGGTTAATTTGGTATTAGTTGCGTTAGAAACTTTCTCAAAATCTTTGTATTGTCTATTTAACGATGAATTATATATCAGGACTCAAAGTTATGCATACGATGTTCTCTCGACCCGTTTCTCTAAAGGTTCCATTCCTTGAAGGATAGTACTCAGGAGTTGTGCCTTGTCATCTGCATAGGTCGGATTGTCCCATTGATTTACACGTTCAGATGGATCATTCTCAAGATCGTAAAGTTCTCCATACGGATGTCCACAATACCAAGTTAACTTACGGGATTCAGTAACAATTGTTTTGAGGCGTAAACCTTCTGGGTCGTCTATGCACTCGACTAATACTGAATCTCGTACAGCCTCTTTTCCACCAGTGAGCATTGGTAGGACATCTACACCGTCTGTATTTGATGGGATTGGTAAATCTGCTGCGGCAAGCACAGTCGGGACAATATCAACATGGCTAAACAGTTGGTGAGAACGTAGACCGGGTGGAATGACCGCGGGATATCGAAGTAAAGTAGGAACACGGATAAGTTGTTCATAATGGAAAGGTCCCTTCATCCAGAGTCCGTGGTCACCGAGTAGTTCACCGTGGTCTGTCGTGAATAGCACTAAAGTATTATCACGTAGTCCACGTTCATCAAGGCATTCTAAGACACGTCCCATCTGCTGATCAATGATCTTGACCATATTGTAGTAGTATGCTCTGCCTAATCGTGCATCTTGTTCGGGAACTTTACGGAAATCTGCCCCACCACCTTGTCCAGCCATAGCAAATTTTCCACGGGTTTTTGATTTACTAAGTTGTCCGCACCGTGCTTCCATGAAATGGGGTGGTTTGTCGTTCAATTCACCCTCAACGAAGTCTGGTAGCAGTACATCTGCAGGATCAACGCGATCCTCAAATTCTGTCGGTACACAATGTGGATGATGTGGGTCTTGAAAACCAACTGCCAACAAGAATGGTTGATCATTAGAATGTGTATTCAGAAAATCTATTGTTCGATCAGCAGTCCAAACACTGTTGTGATATTTTAAGGGAATGTCCCAATCGTGTGCACCTCCCCCAAATCCAACTTTTGATAGTCGTCTTGCTTTCGTGTAACTCTCATAAGTTTCCTGAGAAACTTGAGATTTAACCCACTCACCGTAATGTCCCGCGATGCCATAGGTGGCATGTCCAAGTGCGAGTTCAATCGTCTCAAACCCGTAGTAAGGACCGCTAAAGTCTGGATACCTGTCAGTGTTATTTCGCGTTTCTAATGACTGCTCTGGAGATGCTCCGAAGGGTTGAAAGTGTGCTTTACCGATATAGTGTGTGCGATATCCGGCTTCTGAGAGTCGGTGTGAGATCATCGGTTCGTCTTCTGGAACGTTCATTCCGACATTCCACGCACCGTGTCTGCTGACATATTTGCCTGTAAAGATAGAAGCACGTGCTGGCGTACAAACAGGATTTGTGCAATATGCACGTTCAAAACAGACTCCTTCAGCAGCAAAATTATCCAGATGTGGTGTATCGGTGAATGTTGAACCGTAGCAACTAAGGCTATCTGTTCGTTGCTGGTCGGTTGTGATGATGAGTATGTTGGGACGTTGTGTAGTCATTGTATTTTATATTCTTAACCTCATTGGAGTGAAATAATAGATTATGAACAAAACGGTTTTAAATACGTATAACTCTGTTCTGCGGCATCTTCTGGTTCCATAATTTCTCTGAACGCCTGATGTACCGTTACATATTCATCGTATCCGATTGCTTCTAAACCTTGGAATACTAACGGAAAGTCTATTCCACCTTCATCTTGAAGTCGTATCGGGTCGTGTGGGACATTACCTTGAATCCATGTGTATAGAATAGTCTTGCCTTCAGGTCTACGGATATGATTCTGTAGATAGACATTGAACAGGTAAGGAGCAAACCTTTTTAACGTTTCAATACCATAATCTTGTGCACACAGGTCAAGATTTGCTGGTTCATAGATTATTCCGAAGTTCTTTCTATTGACGCGTTTTAACACATCAATTGAACCTTCCACCGTTTCAAACAAACTCTGTGTATGCGACTGGTGTGCGAGGCGTATACCGCGTTCTGCTGCCTCATCCGATGCGCGTTGTGCCCACGGTATATCCTCTTCGACCTTCATAGCAATACGAATGAGATCTGCACCGAGGAGTTCCGTTAGATCGAGATAAGGCGTTATATTGCGTAGTCCGTTAGGTCCATCATCGTTGTTAAGTGGTACTGGAAAATCCCCAGTAACCATAGAAATATTTAGGTTAAGTGCCTCTGCCTGTTTACGTGCTGCTGTGATATTTTCTAACGGTGACTGGATGCCAACTTGAGATGCACGCATGCACATTGCTTCGTAACCAAGGTTTGCTGCAAGTTCAGTAAGTTGAACAAATGTGTGTGTCGCATCTTTTTTAGATGCGTTTTCTGCGACGCGAACAGAAAGTGAAAGTTTCATCACCCCAAAAACTCCATGTTTTATGTTAAAGAGAATATTATGAGAGTATATCTGCGATTGAAAGTGCCATTAACACAAGGCTTATCATCCCGTTCAGTGTAAAAAATGCCAGATTAACACGTGATAAGTCATTCGGTTTTACGATGGCATGTTCATAGATAAAAATAAGTACGACAATTCCCACACCAATGTGGTAAAAAAGACCTAATTCTGTGAGCAGCGGGATACTAAAAAGAAGTCCGACTGCGATTACGTGTAGGGCAGAGGAAAGCCATAGTGCCCAGCGAACACCGATACGTGCTGGTATTGAATGTAAACCGTGTTTTCTATCGAAATTAACGTCCTGACATGCATAGATGATGTCAAAACCTGCCGTCCATAACAACACCACGTTACAAAGGATTATCGGTGTCCAATCAAATTGCCCTTTAATTGCTATCCATGCCCCTACTGGGGAAATAGATAGTGCAAGCCCTAACCAAAAATGTGAGAGAGCGGTGAAACGTTTGGTATACGAATATCCCATAATCACGAGAAGTGCAACTGGTGACAAGGCAAAAGCAAGCGGGTTTAATCGCCATGCAGCAAAGACTAACAAAGCTGCAGATACAATGGTAAAAACCCATACTGACCCTTTTGTGATTAAACCTGCGGGGATTGCGCGTGTTACTGTTCTCGGATTTTTGCTATCAATTTCTGCATCAGCAAGACGATTGAATGCCATTGCACAGCTGCGTGCTCCTACCATCGCTACAAGAATCCATCCAAGTTTCGCAAGTGATGGAAGTCCTTCGGCAGCAATAAACGCGCTCATGATTGCGAACGGTAGCGCGAACACTGTATGTTCAAATTTTATCATCTCAAGGATGATTCTGAGTTTACGCATTATAGCCTTATTCTTTCCAACGTTGGGTAAGTCCTGAGTCTATTCCAAACTGATCCAAGATTTTCGTCACTACGAAGTTTATCTGGTCATCAACCGTTTTCGGAAAATGGTAAAATCCCGGCATTGCTGGCAAAACACAAACCCCGTTACGTGATAGTCTAAGCATATTTTCAAGATGGATGGAACTGAGTGGTGTTTCACGAGGTACAATAACAAGTTTGCGGCGTTCTTTGATACATACGTCTGCTGCCCGATGGATTAAATTACGTGATATACCTGCTGCGATGGATGCGACAGTCCCCATACTACAAGGCACAACAATCATCCCTTCTGTGCGAAACGATCCACTTGCTATAGATGCGCCAATATCAGACTCATGATGATAGATAATGTGTTCTGTAGTGGTATTAATCAGTGATTGTAGTTTAAAATTGTCTATGTCAACTTCAATCTGTAATTCTTCAAGCAACGCCCGTGCACCAGATTTAGAGATCGTCAGATGTATCTCCACATCTTCTCGCTTCGCAAGGACCTCCAGAAGGCGCACCCCGTAAACGACAGCACTTGCCCCTGTAATACCAACAATCAATCGCTTCAATTAGTGTGTCTCCGTAGAAAACGGCAAGAGGTTGCCTGTTGTGTCAAATTCAAATGGAAGTGTTTCACCCATAATTTCAAGACTTGAGTGGAGTTGTGCATCTTCCAGCAGTGCTTCAGAGATGTCAAGTTCTGTTAACCGAAGTGTGCTCTCAATTCTAATTACTCGCGCATTTTCAGGTTTCGTCAAACCTATTGTGTCGAGTGCAACCTCAATCACTTCTTTGTCGGTATCGTAATAAAACGGTATTTTAGATTTCTGTGGACCGAGTGCAGTAATTCCGTTCATATAGGTTGCGTGTCGGTCAATCTTGTCAACAAGACGTGTTGTCGTAAAATCTGCAAGTCCGATACCTGTTGCATTGCCGTCACTTTCTTCAGTAAGATCGCGGACAAATATCCGTAAAATCGCAGGTTTGAGTGGTTCAGGTTCAAAATTCTGCATCATCCTACCGATAACATTTGTATCCATACCTGTGCCACTGATGTTTTTACCTGACCAATCCACAATTAACAGATCAAGTTCATCAAACGGAAGTTTCCCCATCATTGACTTTGCTTTAACAAGGAGTTGACGTTCAGTCTGAAGTAAATTATCTGCAGTCATTGCTACTGCTTTCGCGGTATCTTCGTGTGCATTCTCAATGAGTCCTAAGCCAAATGCGATTTTTCCACTATCCAGAATAAAACTTCCTGCTGCAGTAATGACATGTTCAAAACCGTATTGAAAGAAAGCACGATGATAGAAGTTTGCTCCTTCTTGCTTTCCGAGACCAATAACCATCATCTTCATCAATCCGCTTTCAATGGAACCGTTGAAATCCGTATGTGCTTTAATTCGATTGAGCGGTACAACGTGGTCCGCTTCTGCAGCAAAGCGGTCCATAAAAACGGGCAAATCGTCTGCTCCCGCTTGCTGTAGAGAACCAAGTTCGACTACATCCATTGTCGCTTTAACCGGTGCCCCAACTGTGTCTTCAGTAATACCGTAATGTTCTAATACCGTCCGCTGACCATCTGCTGTCGCGCCCCCGTGGCTACCCATCGCTGGAACGACAAAAGGTTTTGCATCAATACCCTTTAAGTATTCAACTGTTTCTTTAACTGCTGTTGCAACGTTAGCAACACCACGACTACCAGCGGTGATTGCGACAGTATCACCCGGTCGCACAATAGATGCCACGTTTATCTGATCTAATTCTTCATGTATGGCAGCAGGCAAATCGGTGAGAACTGGTGCATCAAAATGTTGTCGGACACGCGTCATTTTTGGAAGTGCCATTCGTTCACGTCCTTATGTATGATAAAATTTTATCTTCTTCAAAATATACTAATTTGGTCAATTTTATCAGAATTATCTTAAGTATGCAAGTGAATTCAATATCCATAA
>VYFM01000046.1:0-7024 GCA_009842375.1 Candidatus Poribacteria bacterium
GGAACAGATGCTTGTTTATGATAGGGGTCTCTACGGGTGGACGTATCAGTGAACTGTTGAACCTAACAATCGGGGATGTCTACCAGAACGGCAGACCTGTTACTGACCTACACTATCGTAAACCCATCGTCAAAGGGAAAGAACATGCCCGCAGTGTCCCTGTGAACACAGACGGCACCAAAGCCATCACCGAGATAATCGCATGGCATACACAGCAGTATGGATGTTTAGATACCAAACGCCCACTATTTCCTTCTCGGAACAGAGTGAACGGGCTCCTGCCGATTACACGGCAACAGGCACATCAGATTTTCAAGCGGGTGTGTCAACAGGCAGCTCTCAACGGCAACCTCGCAACACACTCGTTGCGGAAAAGTTATGCCCAGCGACTCTATTCGCAGTTGAACGACATCTTTAGTATCAAGGAGATGCTCGGACATCAGAATATCGCAACCACGCAGGCGTACTTAGGCGTAGATTATGAAAAGGTCAGAGCCGCCAGTGAGGCAATATCTATAACGCATGGAGATAGTGATGAGAAAGAGTTGGAATAGGACTTATGAGGAACACGCAATCACTGCGGTTGTCAATGTCGACAGTATCAATACGTTCTTACAAGCAAACTGGTGGAACGGAGGCATAGCCATTCCGTCAGTTCTACACAAACAAGGAAGGTGCACTATGGATAAGAAGTTATCTAAACAACAACAGAAATTACAAGACTGGCTTGGACATCCTGACACCCCGAAAGATGCGTGGAAAACCATGACCGATGACCAGATCAGTGAAGCAACCGGTATCTCGCAAGGATACATAAATCGTATTCT
This sequence comes from Candidatus Poribacteria bacterium, assembly GCA_009842375.1. GTDB lineage: Bacteria > Poribacteria > WGA-4E > WGA-4E > WGA-3G > MSPOR6. The sequence goes on from VYFM01000046.1 coordinate 828, forward strand.
CATAAAAGTTGTTGCCCTCACGGACGGGATTGCGTTTAGTGAGGCAAAGCAGCAACGCAATATCGCACGCGCAGGGAATCTGGGAACACGAACACCCACAGAGACAATAGAAGAAATGAATAGACTGCTCCGTGAGAAGTCAAGAGATGAAGTTGCACACATACTTAATCTGAGTTATTCTACAGTCGCACGTCATGATAAAACAAGGAAAAAGCGGAAACGGAAAATTACGTAAATATTTTGAAAAAAGCCGTCCAGATACCGTCAGAACGCTCGTAATAATGAGGAAGGATCAACTGTTAGCGGTGCAGCTGATGGACTGGGTGCAGAGAGAATGCGGACAACACGACCCACGCCAAGACCCTTGCGAGACGGCGTTAGCCGTAGGGCAGCTGCTAATATTCAGCGAACCGAAGTCGGCACTTGAGTATCTCCTTGAGGAACGGCATCTACCGAATCAGGAATATACGGTGAAGGAACTGATAGAGGATTATTACCTACCGACAGACGACCCGATGATCGGGGGTGTAGTGCTGTTGCAGCTGTTGGAGAACGCACTAGGCGCGTGGGACAAGGAAAGTGGGGGAATGTCGCTGTCAAAGCCACCGGAGGAAGTATTAGTGATGTGCTATGGGATGAAACACATTAGCATGTAGAGGTAGAAGAGGATTGACGTATATCCTAAATCTGCGGGAGTCCACTGTTATCCAACACAAGCACTATGGGAACAATAGTAATAATTCTGTTTTCAGAAAAGGTACTAAAGCAGTAAAAAGCATATATTCTGCCATATCCTGTCAATCGCAATACATTGCACTATCCAACATTTACAAGACTTTATCCACACTTCTGGACACATTTCAGAGTGGACAGGGACCCCCATGTAGACGACCCACAAACTTCTATAGTGTCCACCGCGGAGATTAAGACAAAGAAAACGCCCTGTAAACTCTTATCCCTATTTCAGAGTGCGATGTATTTACCATGCTCTACCCGTTCTATTTTATCGTCCATTTCTAAGTCACGGGGCAGGTTGAAACTCTGCTACCTTGATACAAACGCTTGTGAGATTATGTCTGAAGTTGACACCGGCGCGTTTTGCACGATAATTCGCCATTTAGCGATTCGCCATTTGGCGAATCGTAAACCCGTGAAGGTCCAACCATAGAAAAAAATAATTGACTGCCATATACTGACACCCTAAGTGAATTGCACTATCCAATACCCACAAGACTTGATCGGTGCTTCTAACGTCGCGATTGAGATGACAAATACCTACTTCTCTGACAACTATCAAAGAGATGTGGACACCCCTAAATACCTTATCACTTATCTCTACTTTAGAGTGTAATGTATTTACTATACCCAACACGTTCTATTTTATCAGCTATTTCTAACTGATGGATCAGATTGAAACGCTGCCGACGCAAAACAACCCCCCAGCGTGAATATCTGACGTGGATACCGGTGCGTTTTGCATGATAAAACGATAGAGATGATCCACTGCACCAGCCCCTTCAACACCTAATACACAACGACCCCGATACGATAAGGTGTAGCGGACATCATCATACGTTTTTTCAACAGATAACCGCGGTTCGCCGCGTAAGCCTTCTGTCCGAGAGAAGTCCAGTAACCAGTCAACGATGGAATCGGACATCTCGCACCACTCCCATAACTATAAGGCACAAGACAACGGGTCTCTGTGTAGATTTTCTGTAAGAATTGATAAGGCGACTTCATCTATTCAAAACCTATTCAAAAACACCGCACAATTACCTACGAATCCGCAGTGTTGACGCTGATGCGGCTTTGAAATGCTACGAGACAGTCGGACTTTTGATTTTACCACAATAAACCACAATTTCACAAGGACAGAATTCAGTCCTAAACACACTTCCAAACAGGTCTCATGGATAATTTGAAAATTCGCAAAATCTCCGGGATTCGCTAGCCATGAACCAGACATTTTCGGTGAATTGTGACGTTGAGAATTGGCACATAACGATGCCTTTCCACGTAAAAAATGATACCGTAACGCGTCAATTTTCACCCGAATCTATGCCAAAACAACTATAAAACATCTGACAACTTCCTAAGAGTATAGATGGGGATTGAATAGTCCGTTATTCGTCCATTCTCCCTCACACTGTTCATAAGGATTTTGAGAGACAAATGAGTCTAAATGCTAAATATTGTTTCTCTTGACATTTTCTATGGGGTTGTAGTATTATAATATAAAGGGTTCAGACCGAGACATGTTATGTTTCGGGGTGAACCCTATTTTTGTTTATTAAGGAGTTATTTTCATGGCTGATCAACAGAAGACAGATAAAGAAAGAATCAAGAAGATGCCAGCCTTTACCAGACCGATTGTGAAAAAGTGGATTGTCTGTAATCTTGGAGTTGGTCTCAAGCCATCAGAAGCTGCAGATGAGTTTTTGAAAAGGTTTCCGGGCTATAACTCCCAGAAATACGGAGATTATCAAACGCGTCACAATGTTGTCAAGAAACGGTTTTATGAATATAAGAAAGATCCCAGAACCAGCATTTATCATGAAATCAAGATGTTTTCGCAGGTAAATAAGAAAGAGATACATGCAATCTCTGTATTGAGTGATCCGATTGAACAAATACTCTGGCTTGAGAATCTGCTGTTGTCTGGTAAGGAACTTACTGTTTCAGAGGAAAGAAAGATTTTATCAGATATTCTGAAACTTGCGGATAAACTGACTGGAGAAGATATAGCGTTGGCAAAAGGTGAATCCAACTATGAGGGTGTTGATACAAGTGATAGCGATTCCGATACTATATGGGAAAAATGAAGATGAGGTATGATGCTGTCCGACGAAACACCTGCTATATTTCTTGATAATCCGAACACCTATTCAAAACTTATACAAAAACACCTACGAACTTCCTACGAATCCGCATCGCCCGCGCGGATTCGGGCAAAAACAATGTCCAGGACAGGGAGGTGGTAACAATTGACAACAATTAGGCAACAATTCCGAACTGATGGAATTCAACTCTGAACACACTTCCAAACAGGGGTACGAATAATTTGAAAATTCAAAAAATCTTTGGAATTGGTTAACGAGTCATCGGATAATATTTGGGGATAGGGTTGTGGACTTTTGCGAGTATTTTGTCAATGTGTATGCTTGTGAAATCAGTTGTCCATTGAATAGTCCAGTGTATATCCACAAGACAGATATTCAAATCACTTGATATTTTCAAGACACATTGCTTTTTTAGGGTGTCTGATACATTCCGTGAGCGACTTTTTCTATTTTATCGTTGCGTTGTAGTGCCTTGAGTATAGCGAATGTGCGACTACGTCCTGCGTATCTCTGTGCGAGAATATCATCTGTTGACACGGGTGCGTGCGTTTGAATATAGTCATAAATACGTTGCGATGGTGTCAATTGTGTATCGGGGCATTTGGGGGTTTCTATAGAATGGTGTTGTGTCGTTTGGATTGGGACGGGGGCTTTCATTTCGGGGGGCAGCCAGACGGGATCCACAAACGCGACGATCCAATCTATTACGGAATCTGTCTCTTGCCAACTGGGGTAGGTGTCGCGTTGTAAGTTGCGCGCTTGTTGTTGTGAACACAGACACCACAACGTGTCACCATCAGAAAGTGTTTCTAAATCGGGTACATAGTCCGGACAATTCGCCGCGTCCAAAGAAAATGTTGTTTCTGTATCAGATGTCTTGAGTCCGATAACTTGTTCTTCAGACCCGCCAGCACCCACAGGACGAGAATGCTTGACCACCATAAACGCGACCGGTATGCGTGCCAACTCCCACCGTATTCTCTCTAAATCTTCTTTATAGGATAATAAATGTACCCACAAATCCTCGCGTGTGCTGTATGTGCCTTCCCGTGCCTTGAAGATAATGTTCTCTAAGTTTCTCAAAAAAGTGTCTGAAACGAACTGCCTTGCTTCGTGTCCATCCAATCGCTTTCTTATGTCGGCAGCCGCTGAAAATAGTTTTTCCATTGCAATGTTCTCCTATAATGCGTTTTTGTGCAGTATATTATATCACACATAAACCTACATAGGCACTACAAAGTCCAGTCCAAAGTCCACTGAACAGAAGCATCGCCCCGCTGATTCGGGCAAAACAATTCCCAAGGATTGCAAACCGCTATTTTCTGATGTCAACCGCTAATTCCAGAGCATTTGAATTTTCAGTAAATCCCTGAATTGACATTTTTTATCACTAACTGTGTTGCCCTACGACTTTGTCCGTTTGGTGAGTTGTTCAAAGCGTTTGGGATTTGTTTGTGCAGCTTTGAGTTGTGCGGCTAACTCTGTTCATGTTGTGAATTTCTGTGGATCGCACTTATAACAATCATATCGTTTTAGTTTCCTGGCAATACTTTCGAGATTGAAGTTGTGTTTGACAGGTTCTAGATATAGGACTCTAAAACCGGGTAAATCCGCTTTTAATGTTTTTCTCCAGTATTCGATCACGGAGACAGCGGTGACTTCAATACAGGGGAATTCCCATTCATGAAATGTGTCCCATTTTTCTGTCGAGACTTTATTCTTATCGCGAATTTCTATGCCGAGTAGAGGTATTTTTACATCACTTGTGTCATGCTCTGCCGCGACGATTGCGACATCTAACCTCACATTTCCTACATTAAATTCGCTTTCAACATCCGTGAAACCAAATGGGGTTACGCAATCAACGTCAAAAGTGTCATCTATCAGGTGATTACTTGCACCTCTACTTCCGCATTCTTCACAGGTGCGAACAAAGCAAACATCACATGGAATATGGGGATTATGACGTGGTGAAATCATATTCCCATCATTCTTGAATGTTGTACAGATCATTTGTTTCGCTGTTTTGTGAAGGATACCTTCACCAGAACACCCTGTTTCTTTTTTGTGTGCAAAGTGTGGAACTCGGATATCGCCTTGTCGTAATATAACGTCTTTCTTACAGACAGGACATAAGTAGTCTTTTCCTTTCTGTGCGAATTCAGCGATGGACGGGGTTAGGTTTGGTCGCATATAGGCATAGGGGACTTGCAGTCCATTTTTCATTTTCAATCCTCTCCTGTTCAAAATAGCCGATCATTTCGCTCTTGTGCAATTTATTTTAATGCTCGTGTGGATTGTGCCCCAGCCGTGTGAACCTTATGACATGGGGAAGTGTGCTCCATCATCAGAGAACGGTGTGAACCGTGATATGGTTCCACCGGCAGAACGTCTTGTCAACCGGACACTCCAAAGTTTACCACCGTGTAACAGATAGAATCAGTAGGCATCTTGCCCGTCAGAGCAGCAATGGAAAGAACTTTGTCCAAATCCAAGGTAGCCTTGCCCGCGAGAAGATATGAGGTAAAAGGTTTGAGATCCCGCCAATTAAAGCACATTAACTATTAGGTATCGCGATACGGATTACCTTTCGTTTTCTCAAGTGCACCCAAATACGCTTTCCCCAGTTTTTCCAATGCGGATTTGGTGAGCTGGCTTACGCGTCCCTCCGATATTTCCAGCATTTCGGCAATCTCAGTGCCATTAAACTCTTGAAAAAACTTCAATTCAATGATACTGCGTTCCTTTTCTGAGAGTTTGCTTATAAGCTCTGGCAAGTATTTTTGTAGACATTCTGTCTCGATTTTTTGTATTACGGTGTCTGCCACATTTTCAATGGTACATGCTTGTACTGTAAGCACTTCTGTGAGTGGATTATGGTTTTCAGTGTTCATAAGTGCATCTTGATGTGAATAAGGTATTTGTCGCAACACTTTTTGGCGTTCTGACCAAAGCCGAGTGCAGACACGCGCCTTAATAAAGGTTATATAACTCGCACCACTCGGATGATCCGGGTCGTACTTCGGGGTTTCCTCGATGATCGTCAAGAGCGCAATTTGACGCAAATCCTCTATAAGATTTTCCAACTGTGCTTTGTCACTTTTAACACAATTCACACAGTGATCTACAGACGATTTCGCTGAAAGCGGATTTTCAGGGTTAACATAGAACGGACAATTGCCTCTGTTATGCGGACCTCTTAGTTCTGACATCGTTTTACCTTCCATAAATAATTAGGAAAGTGAAAGCATTTCAACCAGATCGCAGCTGCCTTCTTTAATTATATACGATTCATAAGGAATTCTTTAGTCTTTTTTTGTCATGCGCGAAATTCTACGCTTATTTCTAAAAAAG
>VYFM01000046.1:7034-10206 GCA_009842375.1 Candidatus Poribacteria bacterium
AGTAAATACCTTCCATTCATTTGGAAGCATTCGTTCAATAAACGATGAGGTGAACTGATGACAACGACAACTCGCTGGAAAGATGACATCGTAATTTTAGCACCGACTGGCAAAATCATCGGTGATGCTATACCGGAATTACGAGAAACCATGACCAAACAAATTGACACAACCTATACACCGCGTATTCTGATTGATCTTGAGCACGTGCGGCGTATGGATAGCAGCGGACTGGGTTTGCTGATCCATGCACACACTGCTGTCCGACAAAGAAACGGGCATATCGGGGTTATCAATGTCGGTAAACATATCAGGAACTTGATTGTTCAAAGCCGATTGCTATGTCTTTTTGAACATTTTGATACTGAGGATGCTGCGATAACCGCACTATCAAGTCGTCATTGATGCGTTTGGACCGATTATGTTGATTTACATTAGACATTAGAATGACGTAATCCAGTCAAATTACCACTATAGGACGCTTTTTGAGTTTGCGGTCTTTTGGATGCTGGATCGGACGCTCCGTGCTATCATGAAAAAAGTGGTTCGACTTTTGATTATCAGGCATAGTATCCGATACCACACCAAAAGTTCTGCTAAAGTTTTGAAGTGATTTTATAATATTTGTAGATTTTCATTTTATGCACCCTTTTGTACCTAAAAATCAGTCTTAAATGGTACAACGATAACCATCATTGGGAATCCTTTATCTGACATACATTAGATTATCGCTTTAATAGGCAAGGATACCCACCAAGAAGATTAACGCTACGCACTGCAGAAGTGTAGCAGAATATCAACGCTTATCCTATCTATGGGAGGATAATTTGATGAAACGCAAACACTACTGGGGGATCGCAACCCTCATAATCCTACTCATCGGTGCATCCGTATTTCTGTTGCTGCGAAATACAGACACCGAACCTATTGTTGTCTACAACGGTGACGTAGAACCTTCAACAGGCAATCGTCAGTCTGGCAAGAAATTAGCAGAGACAGATAAATTTACAAAATGGTTTGAAGAAAAGAAAGATGAACTGGTATCTGATGATAGTGAAGTGGTGAAAGGTAAAATGCCCGAAGGTCAAGAAAACGACAAGACACTTGATTGGCATTCGCTTACATCAGAACAACAGCGGGCAATCTTTGACCAATTTTATACGCAATTCGGGTTGAAAGTGCCGCCGCGTGGATATGACTATCGCTGGAAGGAACCTGGTGTTCCGTATTTAGACGAAAACGGCAATCCCGTTTTACATAAAATAGGCGAACCGATTGTAGATATACAGATGAAGGTCGGTTTTGCACCGACCCGTGAGGAGTTCGAAAGATACAATCAGCTCAAAGATGATCGAATTCAAGCGGAAGTACGCCGCAATTCTGCTGAAGTCGCTCGGCTTGATAGGGAAATAAAAGCACTTGAAGCATCGGTGCAAAGAATTCGTCCTGTTCATGTACTAACAATTTGGTCGACTGCTGAAGCGAAAGCAAAGTCAACCCGTGTAACGACAGAGAAGCTCAATGCTGCACTCCGTGAACACGGATTAGAACACTTAATATCCCCTTGGGATTAGGAGGTTTACAATGTCATTTATAAAACGAGTTTTACTTTCATTATTATTTTTAGTCGCGATCGGTGTGAGTGTAAAAGCACACAACATACATCATGCGGCAGATCCAGATTTAAGTTTTACAAGTAATCCCAAGGTTTCATGTAATATAGATGGTACGACCTTTATCCGAAACATCCGAACTGATGGCGTGGGTAAAGTCTTATCGGACTTTTGGGCTCCAGAGCCGATTGATCCCGTCGTGAAAATGGAAGCCGAAGCCCATGGTTTTGGATGGGCATATATCCTTTTCTACGGCAATATTGATGAAGAACCTTTTGGCGATGATGTAAATCAAAGAGGACAGAAACTTGGAACTTTTGACACAGGTATTGGTGTTCTACTACCAATTGGGTGGGGTTTGAATCACGAGGTCGGCGGAAAATTTAAAGGATCTTTCAACACCGATCCGAAGGTATATAAATGGGATGCAAGTGGTTCTATCAAATTAGAGCCTTGGTATTATAAAGTGCGTCATATTGGTGGATTTATACCTGCCGGTTCATGGGAACCAGCGGGCAAGGAGCATCGCCAAACATTAACTGCTTCAGGTGGTGGCAGCTGGACGGTAATGAAATCTGTTGCTTCAATACCGAACGTAACGTTTAATAAAACCACTTTTAAAGTGTATGAAACGCTTGAGGTGACGGTTGAAAAAACGGATCTGTATTACGTAGCCATGTATATAGATGATGAGTACGCAGCATCCGGTTACGCGGGTAGCGATGGTGAAATCGTATTGAGTAAAACGTTTGATACTGGCGATGTAGGAAACCATACTGTAAAACTCCTAATATATTCTGATGGGGGCGCGAACTCTACTACATATTCAGAGGTTATTTCTGTGACCGATGGCACAAGCGTTACACCTGAACCTGAAACGGCTCCCGAATCAGAAGAGAACGATCAAGATGGCGATGGTGATGGAAGTACGCGTTACTACTGCCCTTGGTGTGGGGAACACTATGATCCGAACAACAACTATTTAGGTGCGTGTTCGGTTCTCGGCGGGTATCACGACGGGATTCCTGATTAGTTGACATCATGTATAACCTTATTTACAGGCAAGTATCTTTTGGTATCTGCCTATTTTTTTGTTGTAATAGTGTTATCTTCGAATACAGATGTGTTGTCAGTTTATGCCAAAAGTCTGATGTAACAGTGTTACATCCCTACTTATATGTCCATCGAAGCGATGCGTTCTGGGATGTTGTTTCCTCAACTTTGATAGAGAAAACGGCAGTCGGGATGTGATACAACGTCTCTCATCTATTAGAGCGGTAACACCGGCGGAGAGATGTATTTATCTTCATATCCGTTTCTATTGCAGTTTGATGAAAAGTCTGGTGTTCTCTGGTGTTACATTGTACTTTTCTGTGCTCTCATCATGCCGATGCTTTGATATAGGATCCAGTCTAATCAGTTTTGATCCAGTTGGATCCCAGTCCCAATTTTTTTATTTTTTTTTAGAATTTTTTATTCGGTCGCGTTGCCAGTCGCGAAAATCCGCCCCGTATTACACCCGCGGGCGAGGGTGGCCGGATGCGCGCGGGGGGGGTGGG
>VYFM01000388.1 GCA_009842375.1 Candidatus Poribacteria bacterium
CTACAAGAAAATGATCCTTTATCATTTAGAAATGGTATAACGTAACAAACCTCTATTAACCTTGACTTCACACATCCAGCCGATTTTATTCTGTCAGAATCACGTGCCAAAACTTTACATACTACCAAGTAATCCACACACTTTAGCAATCCGTTCTAATCTGGTAAAGTAGAACTACATTGGAACGGATTATCCATGTCAAAAATAATACCTGCAATTTGCACCCGTTTTGTACCTAACCCGCGTCTTTTACAGTACAGACATAAGGATATGGATATTGTCTTTTTGGCAAAACTAAAACACATCAAAGGTGATGTATGAAGAACAATGACGTTGAATTAATCCACCGCATCCTTGATGGTGATGACAGTGCTTTCTCTGATCTTGTAAACAAATATCAGAAACAGGTTCACGCACTTGCATGGCGAAAAATCGGGGATTTCCATATTGCTGAAGAGATAACACAGGACACCTTCTTGAAGGCATATCAAAAACTTGCAACATTGAGAAAACCTACCCATTTTGCAGGATGGCTCTATGTCATTGCAACGCGTTGCTGCCAAGCATGGCTCCGCAAAAAACATATACAAACAGAACCTCTTGATGAAATAGACAACGAAGAACTCGAACCAGAAGCGTATTCTCAATATGTCGCTGAGGAAGGGACAAAAGCAACTGTTGAATCTCAACGTCAAGTCGTCAAAAAACTGCTTGCCACATTACCAGAAAGCGAACGCACCGTCATCACGTTATACTACTTTGGAGAGATGACATGCGAAAAGATAAGCGAGTTTTTAGGTGTATCCGCAAACACAATAAAGAGTAGACTCCGCCGCGCACGGAACAGATTGAAACAGGAGGAACCGATGATACGAGAAGCAATTACAAACTACAAAATATCACCAAACTTAACCGATACCATCATGCAAAAAATCACAGAATTAAAACCCATTGCACCTTCATCAAGTAAACCTTTTATGCCGTGGATAATAGGTGCATCAAGTGCTATATTGATTATGTTAACGCTTGGTACAGGTAGCCAATACCTTGCACGTTTCCAACTACCTTATAGTTTAGAAGCACAATCCGAAACGTCGGTTGAACTTGTTGATGCGCAAATTGTTCAGAACCTTGAAGTAGAGCCGATTACAAGAAATCTTTCGGGAGACCGTTCCAATGCTGGTAGAAATGACAGTGATGGCGAGGATACCAATCAAGTTGCCGGTAATCAGGACGATTATACCCGATGGAAATTGCCAGAAGGCGCGAAACGTCGTCTCGGAAAAGGTGTGCTAAGCGATATGAAAGTATCCCCTAATGGTACACACATGGCAATTGCAAGTTCTTCCGGTATCTGGCTTTACAATGTGAATGCAGAACAGGAAATGAAAAAGTCAGAAATTTCGTTGCTCACTGGTCATGAAGGTGTAGTTAGGCAGTTGACTTTTTCACCAGATGGCAATATGTTTGCAAGTATAGGAATGGACAAAACAATACGACTTTGGGAAACCAGTACCGGCAAACACCTGTTCACGTTGACCATCCCAAAACCTACTGGTGAATTTCGTTCCATGAAATTTATAAGAGATGGTAAAACCCTTGCCGGACGTTGTTGGAATGACTATAAAGTCTATCTGTGGGATGTTACTACCGGCAAATTTTTGGAATCATTCCGTCCGAAGTTGCCTATAATTAGACTCGGTCAGGATAGTAATCGTCAGTTGGCAACAGACACTTTTTTTGACCACATTGGTAACATCCTGTTTGCGATTGGGAATAAGGATGGCACTATTAGTATTAAAGAAGGGCGTACCGGTAGGGAGAAAATTAGACTTGTCGGACAAACAGATGAAACACAATACTTCACGGTGGATAGAGAGCATGACCCCCTTAACCCAAGAAAACCAACTGTGAGAAGAGCTTTAGTACGTCCGGGTGATAAACCGACTGTTCCAAAACAACTTAAAGCAGACGGAAGACCTTATCTTATCCAATATCTATTGTCAGCACCAAACTATTCCAGTTCAACTGTTGAAAAACAACCAACGAAATGGATAAACGCATTAGAATTTTCCCCTGATGGTAAAACACTCATCAGCACAAGTCAATACCGGATTACACATGGAACAGGCTACAGAGGCAGTGGAGGACCAACTGAAATTTGGGATGTTGAAACAGGTGAACAACTTGCTTCACTTGCATTACATATTTCGGATGTAAAATTCTCTGGAGATGGTAAAACACTTGCAATAACTGGTGATGGTGGTGTTTCCGTGTGGAATATAGATTCACGACAAGAAATTGCCGTGTTTAACGATGCAATAAAGGTTGCATTTTCAGGTGATGGAAAAACACTCTGTATTATTGAGCATGATCGCTACAGATTATGGGACATCGTTTCCAAAAGTGAAATAAAATCACTTATTCTTGAAGAGAGTCCGTTTGAACCTGTTACAGATAGATTTAAGTTAACTTATGACGGATCATTGCTTGCTACTACAAATAAGAATGGTGAAGCAAATATCTGGGAAATACAAAAAAACGCAAAAATACGGACCCTTACCACAGGTTTTACGGATTCGTTCACTGCCTTAACATTCGCACACGACGGGAAAACCTTCATAAGTGGAAATTCTGCTGGGAAAATAGAACTTTGGGATCTTAATACTGATTACCCACATTTTAATTTAAAAATGAAGGTTGCGAAAGATAGTATTGACGAGTTAATGTTTTCCACAGAAGCTAACTCTACACTAACTGTGATGAGTAGGAGTGTTCTAATGCGATGGAATGTATCCACAAGGCTATTGATTGATGCTAACACCATATTGAATGCAGGCAACTGGTCTGGCAGTACATCAATGGGTGATGGAACATCTATGCGTGTGAAAACACTTTCTTTCACACCAAACGGTGAAAGGTTGGCTACAAGGAGTTCTAAGTCTAAGACCAAAATGATTGATGTATGGGATATCACCGCAGGTAAAAACCCACAACATCTCACAGAGATTGAACATCGATGGGGTCCAATCAAGCTATCTCCTGATGGGTCTACGCTTGCAAATTCAAGCCAGTCTGATAACGGTATTGATTTGTGGGATGCTAATACAGGTGAACAGCTTACTAAACTAAGTATTCCAAAAAAATTGTTTGATAGATTCAACAACATTTCATCTATAGCATTTTCTCACGATGGGAGAATTTTGGTTGGAGGGACAAATAAGAAAGAAATACATCTGTGGGAAATAGCAAACTACAACCATATCGGAATCCTCAAAGAACACAAGCATGCAGTCTGTGCTTTAAAATTTTCTCCTGACACCACAATCCTTGCCAGCGGAGATACAGGAGGTGGTATTTGCTTGTGGAAATTTCCTGATAGAAAACTTCTGACTACACTTAAGTCACCGGGTGGAGGATATATCAGCGAGTTGACATTTTCACCTGATGGGAAAACCTTTGCAAGCACAAGCGGGTCAAATACTTCCTCTAAAACTCCTGGTGGGACGATATTTCTTTGGGACGTGCCATCAAAACAACAGAAATAATAACAAGCATTGTTAGGTCGGAATCAACGCCACGAATAGTGATTGCACAGTTTTCCGACCTTCATACTTGACATACCTTCCTGATTTGATACAATAATTTCCTACCACATCTAACCACTGTATAAAAGACTTGCAGAATTATGCAACCGTTTTCCTCCTAAGTCGCGTCACAAGGTTTCATTATGAAAATTGAACCTATCCTTTCTGGAGGCACCTGATGAAAAACGACGATGTTGAACTTATCCAACAGGTTCTTGATGGTAATGAAAACGCTTTCGTTGAACTTGTAGAAAAGTATCAAAAGCCGGTTCATGCACTGGCTTGGCGAAAAATTGGGGATTTCCACATCGCTGAAGAAATTACACAGGATACCTTCCTGAAAGTATATCAGAGACTACACACCTTGAAAGACCCATATCAGTTTTCCGGGTGGCTCTATGTGATTGCGACGCGCCGATGCTACGCTTGGCTACGCAAAAAACGGATACGAACACAACCGTTGGAGGACGCAGAGACAACCATGGGACAAAAAGATGTATATTCCCGACATGTCGCAGAACAACGTGCTCAAACCGCTGTTGAAGCACAACGTGATGTTGTCAAGAATTTACTTGCCAAACTCAAAGAGAGTGAACGCACGGTAATGACACTATATTATCTCGGTGAGATGACAGTCGAGGAGATTAGCAAGTTCTTAGGGGTATCTGCGGGAACGATAAAGAGCCGACTACAACGTGCGCGGAATCGTTTACAAAAGGAGGAAACAGTGATTAGAGAAGCACTTGACCATTTCCAAATTTCACCAAACTTAACCGACAACATTATGCAAGAAGTTTCACGTTTCAAACCTACTACACCTACTATCAGTAAACCATTTGTGCCGTGGGCAATTGCTGCATCAAGTGCAATCTTAATTATATTAATGCTTGGTGTAGGTAGTCAATACTTAGTGCGGTTTCAGAGGACTTATAGTTTGGAAGCTCAGACTGAGATGAGGGTTGAACTTGTTGATACTCCCGTTGTGTTAAATCTTGACGAGAAGCCAGAGGCTCGCCGTGAAGTTGGACGTGCAAATGCCCTCGGTGTAAGTGATAATAATGGTCAGAAACCTGATGAGATATTATTAGCCGCAGCACAGGAAAATGGAGAAAACGAGATATCCGTTCCAAAACAGCAGTGGATTCAATCTAAACCTATTGATGGCACTTATGTAAATAGTCTACTTGCGACCTCTGATGGAAAACTATTCACTGTTACTGGAGGCAGGACTGCCGGACACGTATACAAATTTCAAGACGAAAAAACTGGATGGCAACACCTAAGCGACATTCATTCATTTATTGACGATAGTCTACTTTATTATCCTATGGCAAAATGGGACGACACCCTTTATATTGTTCCATCAAATACACTATATGCTTCAAAGGATGATGGCAAGACATGGAATTTAGTTCACCAATTTCCAGATGAATATGATTATCCTTATGAAATACTGCTAACAGAAAATGCGTTTTATGTCATATTTGACAACAGTTCTTTCCGTTCTCAGGATAAAGGTAGGACATGGAAAAACATGAATGATGAATTTCCCCAAGAACCACGTTCTATAGTAGAGGTCCAAGATACGGTATTTGCTTTAGCTGGTGAAAAACTCTATCGATGGAACAAGGACAAATGGAAACGTATAGAATTCCCAATACCTGAAGCAAGGGCATGCTTTTCATTAACAACAACTAAAGATCGGTTGTATGTTGCAGTCATGAATCCCGATATTGAACCTAATAAGTTATCAGAAAATCAACGAAGTTGGTGGATATTACGTTCAACTGACTTAGGAAATTCATGGAAAAATATAACCCCAACACACGTATGGAAAGAAAGGGTGGGATGGTTAATGGGTATAAACCTATACGCTACCGGTGAAATACTTCTGGCAATAGAACAGGGAATGTTGCGTTCTACCGATGGTGGAGATACATGGATGCCACTACAAAAACAACGCAAATCTCTTGAAATGTTTTCTAATTCACCTGTTACAGTGTTGAATGATAGTATATTCTATTTTGGCAGTCCGAATGCCGGACTACAACGATCCGTTGATGGTGGTAAATCATGGGAGGTGGTTGATGTTACTTCAGATAAAATTCCCGTTGGTAATACCATCGGCAACCTAATTGTACATCGAGAAAATGATAATGGGGAAAACACAATTCCAGTTATCTATGGGAGTGGGAGTGCTGGAGATATAGTAAAAACTACTGACAAGGGTAAGTCTTGGAAAACTATTCCAGCTGATATGCCAATGGATGTATGGCATAGTGAAGATGCCCCTATCATTACACAGATAGTTGAATCTGATGGTGTTATCTATGCTAAGGGCGATAATCTTAATTTTTACGCTTTTGACAAAGGGAAACCATCGTTATTCCGCTTATCTACAGATGGTAAAACATTGGTGTCAATTCAAGACATGCCAATCTTAGACCCAATTATTGGTCATCAATTGCATAATAGAAAACGGGGATTATCAAATAAGGAGTTCGCTGAACAGTTGCAAGAACAATCAGCAGGAGCAACAAAGTTCTTTATAATGTTGGCTAAAATGCGTCGTGTGGACCAAGCTAATCTCCGTAGATACGGGTTAAATGGACCATTTGCTGTTAGTCAAGACACATTCTATATGGAATACAACTTTAAGCTCTTCAAATGGAAACGTGGTGATACTGAATGGTCCGATACTGGACTGGAAGAAACCGCTGATTTATACTATAACATAACAATGAAGAACCTAAAACTTGCTGTCTCAGGTGACACTGTCTACGTAGGAAAACGGGATGGACACCTTGTTACATCGTTTGATAAGGGAATTAATTGGATTGATCTCACTCCATTTCTACCTTTCACCGTTAAAAAATTCAATGATATCGTTATTGTCGGGGACATGGTGTATATAGCAACAGATGCAGGTGTTGCTGCGTCAAATCAAGAAAATAATTGGGATGTTATTACCGATGCAGATGGAACGAATCTTAAGATGGATATATTGAGTGTTGATGACACAAAACTATATGGTGTTATCAAAGATACAGGCATCTATCGTTTGGACAGCCGCCTTTGGAAAAAGATTATCTCAGATATACCTGACAACGTAAATTCCCTTGCGGTTGATGAAAATACACTCTATATAGGCACACTAAATCGCGGAATGCTGTACTACACTCTTGAACAATAAAGTAGTCAAGTCTATAATTATATGATCACGATTGACAATGCGTCTACTATAGATATGGTAGACGCATTTGTATTTTGCAACAAAATTAGTATGTTTTGTGGGGCTGTGTATAATACTGCACTCCTGACATCTATCCTCCTTTTCCATCAAATTTGCTTTTTTGCAGAATTTGGCAACCGTTTTTCCCAAAACATGCGTCACTATGAGTTGATATGTGATTAATCAATTATCACGGACTGGGACACCTGATGAAAAACGACGACATTACACTTATAAGACGAATTCTCGCTGATGATGAAACCGCATTTGCTGAACTTGTGAATAAACACCAAAAACCTGTCCATGCATTGGCATGGCGAAAAGTTGGGGATTTCCACATCGCAGAGGAGATAACTCAAGATGCTTTTCTGAAAGTGTATCAGAGACTTCACACCCTAAAAGAACCGAAACAATTTTCTGGGTGGCTCTACGTAATTACGACTAATCTGTGTGCAACATGGCTTCGAAAGAAACGTATACGGACACAACCTTTGGAAGACGCTGAAACAACGATGATGTCGAAAGATGCTTATTCACAACATGTCGTAGATGATCGGAATAGCACTGTAATTGATGAACAACGCGAAGTGATTAAAAAACTACTCGCGAAACTGAAAGAGAGTGAACGTACGGTGATGACACTTCATTACCTCGGCGAGATGACTATTGAGGAAATTAGTCGATTTTTAGGTGTATCCGGGAGTACCATAAAAAGTCGGCTAAGGCGTGCGCGAAATCGTCTACAAAAGGAGGAAACGATGATTAGAGAGGCACTTGACCATTTCAAAATTTCACCAAACCTGACCGACAACATCATGCAAGAAGTTTCACGTCTCAAACCTACTACACCTACCACCAGTAAACCACTTATACCGTGGGCAATTGCTGCATCAAGTGCAATCTTAATTATATTATTGCTTGGTGTAGGAAGTCAATACTTACAGTATTTCCAAATACCCTACAGTATAGACGCGCGAGCAGAGATGAGGGTTGAACTTGTTGATGTTCCCGTTGTATTAAATCTTGACGAGAAGCCAGATGCTCGCCGTGAAGTTGGACGTGAAAATGCCCTCGGTGTAAGTGATAATAATGGTCAGAAACCTGATGAGATATTATTAGCCGCAGCACAGGAAGATGGAGAAAACGAGATATCCATTCCAAAACCGCAGTGGATTCAATCTGCACCTCTCACAGGGACTACGGTAGAAGGTTTACTTGCAACCGCAGAGAAAGAACTATATGCTCTCGCTTATGATGGAAACCTATACAAATTACAAAACGATAATGAGGTATGGCAACATGTTAGTGATATTGGTTCAATAACAGATGTACCGTTTCCTGATATTCCTATGGCAGAATGGGACAGTACACTCTATATGCTCCCCTCAAAAATACTCTATACATCAAAAGATGATGGTAAGACGTGGAATGTATTTCACCAATTCCCCGATGGATATACCAGTCCAAAAAAATTGCTGCTAATGAAACATGCGTTTTACGTGGTTTTTGAACGTGGTGGTGCATTTCGTTCTGAGGATAAAGGTAAGACATGGAAAAATATAAATGATGAATTTACCGACGAACCAAATTCTATTGTAACTGCACAAGATACAGTGTTTGCTTTAGCAGGTTCTATCTATCGTTGGGATTCAGGTAGTTGGCAACGGTTAGCAGAATTTCCAGTACCCGAAGCAAGAAATTGTTATTCAATTACTGGAACCAATAATCAGTTATATGCCTTTGTAATAAATCATAGATATGATCCTGATAATCCATCGGAGAAACTACAACGAGGTTGGTGGATATTTCGTTCAAGGGACTTAGGGAATTCGTGGAAAGATATAACGCCAAAACACGTCTGGAAAACAAGATCAGGATGGCTCGCAAATCTCAGACTCGTCGCTGCAGGTGATACGCTCATGGCAATTGAACAAGGTATGGTACGCTCTACCGATGGAGGAGATACATGGATGCCATTACAGGGTTTTTCACCTCCAATGTTATCAAATTCCCCCGCTGTAGCAGTGAGTGAAAGTGTTTTTTATTTTGGCAGTTCGGAATATGGACTCCAACGTACAACTGATGGTGGTGAATCATGGGAAGGGTTAAATGTTGCTCCGGAAAATAGCCGAATTGGTAATATTATTGTATCTAAAAAAGATGATACAGGGCAAAATACACATCCGATTATATATGGTAATGTAGGGGAGATGGTAAAAACCACCGACCAAGGGAAGTCTTGGAACATTATTCCAACCGATGTGCCAATGACATCATATAGTAAAGAACAACCTATAGGCATTTCCCACATAGTCAAATCTGATGGTGTCATCTATGCAAAGGGTAGTTCACTTAGCAGTTCATATAGTTATGTTCCTGGTAGTGGAGAAACACGCGTATTTCGCGTATCTACGGATGGTAAGAGGCTGGCACCGATTCAAGACATGCCTGTCTTTGATTCAACGCAATTATATGACCTGATGAATCTCGGACATGCTTCAAGAGGATCAGACAAGTACTATGCTGAAATGTTACGGAAAAGTTCTACCGGGGCAACACAGTTCTTTAAACATTTGGCAAAAATGGATATACCACATTCAGTGACATATTATCGGAACGGTGTACAAGGGGTATTTGCAGTTAGCGGCAACACATTCTATATGGAATACAACTTTAAACTCTTCCGATGGGAACCCGGTGATACAGAATGGCACGACACTGGACAGGAAGAAACCATCGAATTGAGTGAAGACATAGCAAGTAAAGATCTCAAACTTGCGGCATCAGGAAATGCCGTATATGTTGGCAAACGGGATGGACACCTCGTTGTATCGTTTGATAGGGGTAATAATTGGTTTGACATTACGCCAGGTCTACCATTTACTGTTAACACTTTCAATGAGATTGTAGTTGCTGGTTCCACCGTTTATGTAGCTACAGACGCAGGTATAATCACATCAGATGATGGACGAAATTGGCACACCGTCATCGATGCAGAGGGAACAAATCTCATTATGGAGCACTTAACTATTGATGGAGCAATTCTCTATGGTGTCAACAATGACACAGGTATCTATCGTTTAGAAAAGGGTGTTTGGAAACAAGTTCTATCAGATACTCCTGACAACGTTAATTCTCTTGCAGTTGATGGAAACACCCTATACGTTGGAACACAAGACCGCGGCATGCTGCACTATACTCTTGAAGAATAATATCTCTTATCTGGGCAACATCAGATGCTGCCCATTTCAACCCTAACCGACTCTTATAAAATACACCTCAAGTATATATTACTTTCAACATGATAAAGAACCAGTATTCTGATAGAATTGTTAAAAATAAA
>VYFM01000643.1 GCA_009842375.1 Candidatus Poribacteria bacterium
TGTTTGATGGTTTGATTTTGACTGATCATATTGTGAAAAAAGCTTGGTTCATACATCATTACAGCCATCCATTATAGACTCCATTGAATCAATATCTATAGTCCCATCAGGATGGACAGGGATTGTGCTAAACTCAGAACCATCATTAGATAAATTGTCGCATGTTTGGAGGATTGATTTATGTTCTGTGGCTCCTGCCAGTATGTTGATGCCCCGCCCAAGTCCTTTTTGTAGGCCGGTTAGGGCTAAATTGTTGGCTTCAGTAGCTCCTGATGTAAACACCACATCAGACGCACTCATCCCTACGGCATCTGCTACCTTTTTGCGTGCCTCCTCGACAACTTGCGCAGCTAATCTACCGGACCCATGACTACTTGATGGATTACCAAAACCCTCTGCGAATAGTGGCATCATAGCATCTATCACCTTGCTATCTACAGGTGTGGTGGCATTATAGTCTAGATATACCATGGATATTCATAGTGGTGAATCATAATTAAAGCAATCGAGATTCATTATGTAAGTTTGATTCTAGGAAGAGATCCAACTTGAATACCATTGTTCTAATATGCTAACTAAAATGGGCCAGACTGGGTTGTTCAGATCTACTTATCATGCATAACACTTTACCAGATTTTTGCCGAGATTGTACATTTTTCTTATCACGTTTTTGAGAGAACCGTAACCAATAAGTAATAGGAAGTCTGCCGTCAAATGAGAAGGGTAGGACTGATGGTTATTACATTGTTAAGGAAGGCAGTCATTACCACGGCAGGAGATGGAAGCAGACTCTTACCGTTCAGCAAGGGTATGTCAAAGGTGATGCTACCATATTGCGCAAGGACCCCGGAGGGCCACATCATTCTCAAACCGGTTCTTGAGGCCGTGTACGAGTCTATCTATGATTATGGCTGCCGTGATTTTTGCTTTGTAGTAGGCCGTGACAAGAGGGCCATAGAGAACTACCTGATTGACCACTCTGCTAAATATTCGGCAAACAGTAGCCTTCAGGGCTTGTACAAGAGGATAAACTCCAGTCGTATCAAGTACATCCACCAGCCATCGCCTCTCGGCTTTGGCGATGCTATTCTGAGCGCAAAGGGCTTTGTAGGAGATGAGAGTTTTCTCCTACACGTTGGAGATGACGTGATCCTGTCACCTAACAACAGACACATTAAGAGGTTAGAGGTTGCATTCTTCTCAAATGATGCCGATATTGCATTTCTTGTTGACAGGGTAGAGAATCCGGAGAAGTATGGGGTAGTTGAAGGAAAGAGTATCGGAAACGGAATTCTCAGGGTGGAACAGATGGAGGAGAAACCCCGACGGCCCAAGACAAACCTGGCAATTGTCGCCGCATATGCATTCAAGCCATGGATATTTAGTGAGATGGAAAGAACCAAACCCGACGAAAACGGAGAGGTTGAGATCAACGACGCAATAGTATCACGGGCCGCACACGGCAAGTGTATTGCAGTGGAACTAGAAGCCGGGGAGAAAAGAATTGATGTAGGGACGCCGGAAAGCTATGTGGCGTGCGTTAGAGATTCGTTTGAGAATGCAAGGGATAGTGCATGCACATGATGGAAATCAATGAATATGTTTTCGCGAACACAAGACCTGCCTTTGAATATGCAGATGAGAAGGATTCCTCTAGGTGGACCGGAACAAAATGCAGACTACTCGGAGCCGGATGTAACTCGGCGCGGAGACATTCTTTACGGAATGGGGACGCACTGTCATGGCAGCCCGGGTGTCACATACATGTAGGAAGGACGTTGCGGAAGAACTACATGCGGTCAGACATATATCAGCAGGACGAGACGCGATACCATATCGAAACGCGTCAGAGACGGAGATGTATTGGGGATAGGCCACCGGATGTACACAATCCCTACATTTGGAACTCCACCATACTCTCACAACATGCATGGAGGACAGTATCATGACGATGTCCAAGTACAAGATATCTGTTATTGGGTTGGGTATGGTAGGCCTGTCCCTGGCAGTGGTCAACGCAAAAAAAGGATACAGCACAATCGGCGTCGACATTGACGGCGGCAAGATATCCAAGTTGAGGGACGGAAATCCAGACTTCTTTGAACCTGGCTTGGATATTATACTAAGAGACTCGATAAGGCAAGAAAAGATATGTTTTACAACTGATACTAATTACGCCATACGAAATTCTGAGATTACGTTTCTTACAGTTGGGACACCCTTGAAGTGCGGTGACGGCGAGGTGGATCTAGCACAAGTCAAGAGTGCTGCGGAGTATGTTGCACTGTCGCTGAAAGACAAGGAATCATTCCACCTGTTGGTAATAAAAAGCACCATTCCACCGATGACTACGGAAAATCTCATCTTACCCATCTTCAGAGACTTAATTAAATGTGGGAGGGTGGCGGTGGTCTTTAATCCGGAATTTTTAAGCGCAGGGTTCGCTATAAATGACCTACTAAAGCCGCACCTAATCGTGATAGGCGCCAACAACAAACAAGATTCGAAGATGCTGGAAAGATACTATCTGGACTTTTACGAGACTCCGCAGGAGATAATACACACCGACATTCCCACGGCTGAGATCATAAAGTATGCAAGTAACGCGTTTCTTGCAACCAAGATCAGCTTCATCAATTCAATAGCATTCCTCTGCCAGAAGATTCCCGGTGTTGATGTAAACACGGTGGCACGAGCAATCGGAAAGCAATCAGACACGGCGCTGCCATTCCTGCAGGCGGGGCCCGGGTTTGGAGGCAGCTGCCTGCCTAAAGATTTGACAGGTCTGATCAGGCTCTCACAGGAGATCGGAATGAGTCCGGATCTCTTCAAGGCAGTAAAGATAGTGAATGACAGGCAGCTGGAGGCTGTAATGGAAATGGTGGATGCGCAGTGCAGCCTGACGGAAGGTAGTACCGTTGCGGTCCTTGGGTTGGCATTCAAGAATGGTACCGATGATATACGGGGGTCCGTGTCCGTGAAGCTTGTGACAAGACTACTGGAGGGCAAAGTTGCGGTTAAGGTTCACGACCCCAAGGCGCTGAAAAACTTTGAGCGGATATTTGGTGCACGCGTCTCGTATGCTGCCACTACGACAGAATGTCTCAAAGACTCAGACTGTTGCATAATCCTGACGGACTGGGACGCGTACAGGGACATGAGGCCACGCGACTTCCGGCATATGAAGTCAGTCAACATCATAGATGCTAGAAGAATTCTGCGTGCAGAAGAGTTCCAAGGAGCAGACTTTAGGGCAATAGGTCTCGGAAGATGAACGTGCGATCCGTATGATGTATACTACAATCTCTCTGTATACCAAATGATCCATATATCACTGAGCCTTATATTCTTCCTAACTATGATTGTCTGACAAGGCTTACAGGCAGGATACACATCAAATATAGCATACCCATAAGATTTGTAGATGTTGCAAGGATCAAGGCGTGATGGAATGCAAGACTGTATTCGGGATTCTGGTGGCATACACCATGTCCCCGCAACGCCTACGATAGCTGCTGTGGTAGCTACCCACAACCGACCACAGTTTCTAGCCCATAGATCCTTGAAATCTGTCGCAGATCAGACCCGCCCTCCAGACGTGCTGATTGTAGTAGATGACTCGGATCAGGAGTATAGGCGCTGCAACAGGGCGGTGGTAGACGGACTCAAGGCGCGCGGCATCAAAACCACCTACATGAAAAACCGCAGGATGCCCGGGGCATCAGGGGCTTGGAATACCGCACTAGCACATCTTCAGGTTATGGCCCCGTCAGCATTCGTTGCTATACTGGATGACGATGATGAGTGGGAACCTGAATATCTGAGCCAATGTGAAAAGGCCGTGTTGGAGCGGGATCTGGACATGACGGCATCCGGCATAGTCTACCACGAGTCTGCCGTCCCGGAGGGGAAGCTACTGGACTCTCCTGAGCAGTTGGTGGTAAGCGACCTACTGGTCCGCAACACTCACATCCAAGGATCCAACATATTCGTCAAACTTCACCGACTACTGGAAGCCGGGGGTTTTGATGAGGCCCTGGCCAGCACCACCGACCGGGACATCTGCATCAGGCTTGCCGATCTAGGCACGGTTAGTTACGGCGCGCTGCCGACCCATCTTGTCCATCACTATGCAGAAAGCGACCGTCCCCGCATGTCAACGGCTGGCTCCGATGCCAAGCGTGACGGACTAAGGTACTTCTTTCGCAAGCATGGGGGTAGGATGTCAGACACAGAAAGATCAGCGTTCGTAGAGCGAAGCCATAGACTATTCGACTGCGACCCTCTTGATGAATCACGGCATCCGCCTGCCGTACAGACACTTGACTTTGGCAGTGCCAGAGACCATCTAGACTTGGTGATTGGTGCAATCACCTCACCTGACGCAACCCTGGTAACAAACCTCATGGATTCGATAATTCACAGGCTCGGCGGCCGTGACAATGTAACATTGAGGCTGATTCTACTGGAAAACGGAGGCAACGCTACCTCTACTAGGGATGCCTTGCGTGAGGCGGTGAACAAGGCCTCCCTACAGGGACTTGATGTTGTCCTAAAGACGTTGGAGCAGCAGGCGGCAGACGCTAGGATATTCGCGATCACAAAGGAGGATGTAGACAAACAGAAGAGTATTGCCCTGAGCCGTACAATACTACAGCACTATCTGTACATGGAGACCTCACCGCGCGGGGCCACCACCACCGTGTGGATATTAGACGATGACCTGTCATTGGACGGGTTAGAGTACGGACCGCGCGGTCCTGTCGGGGTATGTGAAATCGACTACGTGTCTGGTATACTGCAGCTAAGAGAGACCGGGGCCAGCGTGGCACTATGTCAAGAGACTGGTGACTCCCCAGTGCCGGCCCCCAGCTGCATGCGCACCCAGTTGGTGGACCTCTATCACAATCTGCACCGCTTTGCGGGCCTGCACCCGGACGACCCGTACCCAGATCTTCGGGACGAGAACAGAATGTCTAGGCTGACCCGCCGCGACTATTACTATGATCTTTCCGCTGTGGATACGGATCATTTGGAGATGCCATTCTGGTATGAGGCGAGCGACGGTAGGCGCAGTGTGGGGCAGGCCTTTGATGAAATGGTGTCGCGCCTGCAGGATATACTGTATGGTGTCCAGGTGTTCCGGCCCCTGACCCGTTCCGAGCTCGGCTGTCACGCAACCTTGACCACTCCCTCGATAAGCCGCGGTCCCGCCACACTGGTGTTTGACATCCACACGCTGCGGGATTTTCCCAATGTAGTTCCAGTCGTTGACGGTATCCACACTAGACGCAGTGATATGGTGTGGAGTCTGCTCAACCACTTCGTGGCAGGGCGCGAGATAGTACAATCACAACTACCGATCCGCCATACCCGAAAGACAGTTGCTGACCTCCGTCTTGGCGCCGAGAGACTGCTGCAGGATATTGAGGGGCACGCACCACACCCTGGACGCGATAAGCCGGGAATATACATGCCGCCCAAAATGCTGCAGGATATCAGAGGGTACGCTCTCTACGCCTCCCTACAGGAAGTCTTCACAGGAAGGTCCAAGATGCAGCAGAATGGGGCGAGCCCATACGGCATGGAACCTTTACATCTCAGCGAGCAGGAGATCAGGCATGCGATCGAGTCGTACAAGAAACACATACAAGAGAGAGCGCATGCCTTTGAGCTGAACTTTGTCAGGATCATGGGACTACTGTCAGCTCTCCGTCCACTCTGTCAGCCCGATTCTACTTCTGAACCGGAGCCATGGTGGTTCAAATCGACGGAGTATGCCCACTCTACTGCCGAACTACAAAAGTTTGTAGTATCCATTGAATCCATCTATACGGATGCTCGGCTTGATGAGTTCATGAAACAGGCCATGAATGTTGATGCAGGAGCAATAGAACAGTTCCTCCGGAATCTTCCCAAAATCGTGGATCACCACCGCTCCAACACACCGCTGCCCGCAGGCGCGCTGCGCCGCAGTGCCGACGCATACGTAAGATCTGAGTTCTCAACCGGTACTCTTACCTACCTGGGCATGGGTGAAGAGGGGGTTGTCCTTACCGACGGCCGCCTTGTCTACAAATACTTTCACTATTGGAGCCCTAAAGACCGGAAGCGCCACATCTCCTTTCTCCAGTCCTTGGCCGGTAGGCTGTCTGGATATAGGACGCTCCCACCCGTTCTGGAGGTGAGGCGGAAAGGTGGGCCGATAGTCGTAGTGTACCCATACGAGTCAAGCACCAAATATAGTGGCGGTCACTTGGACGGACTACTTTCCTTGCTACGTGAATGTAGGCGGGCCGGAATTGCCTGCCGTAACATACACCCTGACAACATACGGGTGACATCCTCTGGCATACAGTTCATCGACTATGGTGCAGACATTGTCCCGATAAACGATATAGAGTTTGAGCAGATGTGCCGCAGGGCCTTCCTCACCTACCGCTTTTCATACCGCTTAGACCTCAAGCGCTTAATGACGCGCGCCCTGAGTGATGCCACCCTTGCCGAACTAGCGGGACTGGAGCAGTTTAGGAATGCTATTGAACCCCGTGGACTGGACACTTTGTATTACCAACCCATGGCGCGGCTGATTGCTAAGCAACATCCACGATCCGTGATGGACTATGGGAGTGGGAATGGCCGGCTGTCCAAGCGGCTCAACGACCTAAGTGATGCAGAGATTGTCCAGTATGACCCAGATACGACCACCATCAAAAAGTACCAAAATCGCCAGAGTGGGAACGTCAGCGGCGGCACGGAGCTGCGGGCTCGGCTCTTGGCCGATTCGGCCCGCTTTGATGTGGTGGTATGTGGGTGGGTACTCTGCACCATCCCGGACGATTCAGAATTCGAGGATGTCCTGCGGGACCTACGCCGGTTTGTGGCCGATTCAGGTATGGTCTTTGTGTCTGTGTGTAACCCGTTTTATCTTGGGACCACATCTACAGAGATTGCGGAGAAGCACCTACCAAATAATTTCCAGCATAACATCACATTCTCTTATGACAAGACTTTGATATCTACCGGCAGGAGGCGCGTGGAGGTACATCGTGACTATGCCTCCTACGAGCAGGCCTTTTCCAAGGCCGGGCTCTCTGTACAGGAAGTGCAGGAGCTTGACGGGACCGACACGCGCCACATCCTGCCTGCTTCAGAACATCTGGTGTTTCTGCTCAGCCCCGTATCCTTGGATGGGCCGCGCGTGTCGCTATTGATCAAAACATGCCTGATGGAGTGGCGGACCATTGAGAGATTGGTGCGACACCAAGTTAAACAACTGGAAAGCCCATACAGGTTTGTTGAAAAGGTGGTGATAGTAGATCCTTATGAAGGGCCCTTCCAGCGTCAGTATGACCACCCTGACTCGGAGGCTCACCGTAATGCAATGAAGCACCTACTCCGGGACGGGGTGGTGGACAGGGTGGTCTACGCACCCACAGATACCGAGTCCGTCTACTCTGCATATAGGAGATGGTTTGGTGCAGAATCCACCAAGGCCCATTCGGCCAACGGCCAGCAACTGTTCGCGTCTCTGTTCGGCTTTGACTCGTGTACAGGCGACTATGTGTTGCAGATTGACTGTGATATGATGATTGCCCGGATTGATAAAGACCACGACTATCTCTCCGAAATGACGGAAGTGTTGCGCCTCGATCCTGAGGCCCTGTTTGTATCCATGAACATATGCAGGGCTAGGGCGACGCCATACACTACTAAGGGTGCAGACGGGGATTGGCGCGTGGATGTGAGGGGGTGTCTGTATGATCGACGGAGGCTCCTGTCCGTACTACCTATACCAAACGAATTGACGGATGGACAATTCACACTAGCCTGGCACCGTGCATTTGACCGGTTCATTGCATCCAGCACCTACCACACGTATCGGGGTGGCAGCCCAAAAACTGCCGTCGTCCATGTCCCCAACCACCACAAGATGGAGATTGATGAATGGATGGACATACTCGGGACCGTTGAGCGCGGGTATGTTCCGGATGTACAACTAGACAATGCAGAATTAATTGGCTCTACTAAGGACTGGTCGGGGCCACGGCGAAGCGAGTCTGTTGTATTCGTAATCTGCGGCCGTAACGTGCAGCACGGGCGGTTCAAGCGATGCATTCAATCCTTGGTGTCCCAACGGGGCGTGGAGTGGGGTGCGGTGGTGGTGGATGATGCATCCACCAACGGGTTCGGGGACTATGCTAGGATCCTCTTGGCAGACTATGAGAGTCATGTAACACTGATTCGAAACAACAGACGGCGCGGCGGCCTCTACAACACTTGGAAAACAATTACACAGGTCTGCACCGACCCGGAGACTGTTATCATCACCCTAGATGCGGACGACGCGCTGATAGGGGGGCATGTTTTAGAAAGGGTGTGGGCCGAATATGCTGATGGGGCAGATGCGACCGTCGGTTCAATGCTACGACTGGACAAGAATGCCTCCTACCAGGCAAACTTTGACAATCCAAGACAGTGGAACAGCAACGTATGGCAGCACCTTCGCACGTTCAAAAAACGTCTCTTTGATGCCATATCCGTTGAGGATTTGAAAATAAACGGTGAGTGGATCGACCTTGCCGCGGACTGGGCATACATGGTTCCAATCATCGAGATGGCATCCAGTCCGAGGCTTATTCCAGATCTACTATATTTGTACGAACCAGCGGTTCCCAAAGATGCATCTGTCAGGATGCAAAGGAACCGTATCATAGAGGTAATCCTGTCCAAGACTCCGTATACCAAATTGAGATAGAGCCGGCCATGTTGCGGGTTTGTCTGACCGGATTACTTGTTCTGGAGCGGTCGATGCGGCTGCTAGCGTACAAGTGTTTGATTCCAGATACAGATGTGACGATCCTTATTGAACAGGTATGAACTGACGGTGCTACGGCCGGATCATTTGTCAATACGCCACAATGTCACACACTGGCAGGAAATATGTACCTGTGTGGTCGTGGTTAGTATACCGGATTTCCGATCTTGTACCACTACACGCAAGCGGGATTCACATGAACGCCATAAGGCTTCTCAATCCTTCTTCTAGTACAATATCTGGTCTCCAGTCTAACAGTCTGCCGGCCTTGGATATGTCAGCCACACACATCTTGGCATCTCCCGGCCGGAGATCACCGTATTTTGGTTTTAGTGATATGTTTCCAGATATATCGATCATTAAGTGTGCAAGATCCACAATTGATATTGGCCTACCACTACCTATATTGAAAAAGCCACTTTTGACACCCCCAATCATGGCCGCAAGATTAGCCCTGACCACATCATTCACAAACACAAAGTCCTTGATTTGTGAGCCGTCACCGTGAATTATTGGCGGCCTTCCCTCCTTAAGCTGATCCAAGAATCTGTGTATTACGCCAGAATATGCAGGCTGGCGCCCTAGTCCTACAACGTTGAAGTAACGTAGGGCGACTATTTGCGCCCCTCCCTCAACATATCTCTCTACCACGAGTTCTGCATCAAGCTTGGTGATGCCGTACGGATTGATTGGGCTTCGCGTATAGTCCTCCCGGACCGGGACACACCGCACGTCCCCGTACACTGTAGAGCTACTGGCGTAAACTATTTTGATACCAAGATCCAAGCCTACCTGAAGAACATTTTCGGTACCTTTAATATTCACATTCCGGTATTCATCCTCAGCCTCATACGAGCTGGGAATATAGGCAAGGGCGGCCTGGTGAAATACCCCATCAGTACCATGAAGAGTCCTCTTTAGAGCGTCGCGTTCCCGAATGTCTATATTGGCAAAGTTTATCCGGTCACGAACGCCCTCCAGATTGGCCATGCTTCCTCGGGACAGGTTGTCCACCACCGTAACACTATGTCCGTCTGAGACCAGACGTTTGACAATATGGCTCCCGATAAATCCCGCACCGCCAGTCACAGCAAAATTCATAAATTCTCTCTCTAAATCACTTGCCTGAGTGTATAAGTGTTCAAAACATTACTTGTATGGGTTCTGTTCCTCAGAATCATGTAACCTAACAATAACTTTGGAGTCCTTCTGAAAGTGTTTTGCTTTTTGAAGTTGCCTACTTGGTTGGGGCAGTATAATGTAAA
>VYFM01000426.1 GCA_009842375.1 Candidatus Poribacteria bacterium
GACTGTAACACTGTAGTTAGGGTTCATTAATATCTTAAGTATAGATGCGTTTGGGGTAGCGATAAATATTATGAAAAAGTCCCTAAGGCAGTATCTATAAGAACAACCACATAGGGACTTTTCGCCGTATATTACTTTACTATTGCTGTTAGGCAATCGCTAAGGCACGTACCTCCCCGAATTCGTGTGACAACTTTTTCCAACGTCCCCCATTATCTTCACTTAAGAAAAGCTGTCCACTCACACTACAGGCTATCAGCAATCCATCTACACTTGGATTGTGTCCGAAGCACCAAATAGTGCTATTTGAAGTCATACCTATATCTGAACGATCCCAACGAATTGCTTCCGCATCTGATGCTGCATCCGCATCTCTCATATAGAAAATACCACCTTGGTCACCGGGAGGACCGTTGCCTGCTCCGATAAATACTTTTGCGTTATCTCCGTTCAGATAGAACGCTGCGCGGCAATAGGGCCACGGGAAATGTTCGCGAACCTTCAACGGTGTCCAATTGTGCATATCTGTGGTGATACATACATCGTTATTTGTGGCAGCAACAAGCGTTTTCTGATCTCCCAGTACCACCGTCAATCCATGTATATCTTGACTGCTCAACCCTTCACTTCGGTTTTCCCATGTTTCTCCACCATCACTACTAAGACGCATACCGTCAATTTCAATTCCCGCATAGATAGTATCATGATCTTCTGGATCAATAATGATAGTCGTCACGCGCGGAATGATGGGAATGCCCTCGCACTCTTGGGCAAGTTCAGCGTCAAGTTGTGTCCACGCCTCACCCCCATCTGTTGTTTTGAAAAAGGCAGATGGACAAGTGCCTGCAAAGAGTGTATCTGGTGAAGTTGGATGAATAGCAAGAGACCAAACTTCACAGTTGTCCATTTCACTCGGTAGATGCGTCCAATTATTGCCACCATCAGTAGTTTTGACAACACCTTTTTCAGTGCCAGCATATAATATATTAGAATCTGTCGGATGAACGACGATTGCGCGAATATCCGCTTCTGGAAAAATACCGTTACTTACGCGATTCCAAGTCTTGCCTACATCGGTGCTCCGCCAAATACTTTGTCCAATTGTCCCCGCATATAGTATATTTGCCATGTATACCTCCGTGTTTATAGTCATCGTCTATCAGTAGGACGAAAAGTTAATTACATCAATATCTTATTTCATATTCCTGCAGCGAAATTAATCTTCAAGAACTCCTTCATCAACAATAGTATCCCCTCGCGTAATGCGCCATGCTACTATTGTTGGTACAATCTCAGGTTTGAGATGAAACGCATAACGATAAGTTACTTGTTTGTTATTTTGAATGTATACCATCGGTTTTGCATCATGAAGTGTGCGATTCTGGTAAGTCAAGGTTACTGTTAGCGCATGTGCAACTGTTGCCTCACTTGGTATAGCGATAATTTCCCAGTAATTCGGATGAACCGAATTGGGAAGGACGTGTGTTATATATGTTCCAAGGATTCCTTCATCCGCATCATAATTATAGTTTATAGATTGCTGAGAAAAACTCTGATTTTCAACATGTAGGCTTGGTATAAACATTAAACGTTGGACGATAGTTCCAAATGTAGGAATATCTAATGTGGTGGTTCCGTCAGTAGTTTTCAGCGGTAATGATTCTACGAGTACCTCGCCTGTATTATATAGATATGCTACCTTAATGTCCACATTTGTGTTCCGTTGTGTTGTAAAACTAAGGGTAAGCCCCGCCTGTCCTGCATTGGCAACTTTATACTCAATAGCATGTGAAGCGAAATTAGCAAGTGGTCTATTTCTTCCAGTAGCGGGGTATGTGTCATGAGAAAATAAAGGTTTTATCACTGGAATAGATGTATTATACCGAAAAGGTGTTTTAACATTTCCAAGCGGGTACCACGTGCTAAGATAATTCGCTACTTTCCAATCTGAAAATATGTTGGAGAATTTATTCGGCATCCCGCGTGCAGCCAACGTATGTGTAATCCCGTTAATTCCATCTAACCGATTTTTTATAATTGCAGCAACAGTTGGCGTCCCACCGTAATGGTCATGCAAATACTGCATAAAAAAGAAAGCAGCTCCATAGTGTGCCAGCAGGTGTGTCTGATTCATCTGTGACCAATCAGTTAGTGAAATATTTGGTGTTTTCTGAAAAGCCTGAATATGTTGGTAAAGGTTATAACCACATAGAAAGGTTGCGTAACCAGCACATCCTTCATCTACCCATATTTCTTCGTTTGGAGAATGCTTCCAATGAATAAGGTGTTGAAGTTCATGAGCAATAACAGCCTCAATTTCAGCAGAATTCGCATAACGAATTTTTGAATTTAAATATAAAATATCGGCTTCGTTGCTCCGTATCGGTCCAAGAGTGGGATGGTGAAGGATACCCCTTTGTTGATCAATCGGCATGAAATAGCCTGCAGTTACGGTGAAGTTACCTATATCACGGATACCGAGGAAGAGCAAAATTACCTTTTGGTTTCCATCAATGTCTGGTGGTGTGTCAAAGTTATCCGTTAAGATGTCATATATACCGCGCCGTGGGTCTGCCGGCGTAGCACTATCAAACGCCCTTTGAATGTTTTGTACAGTGAGTGGCGTGACAGTTTCTCTCCATTCTGAATCTTCAACGAAGATATAACAGTGAGGACCGCTTGCTCGTAAGGTTGCGTTGATTGTATACTGTTGTTTCCTTGCAAAATCTATAGCAAAGAATGGGCGTTGAAATCCGATTTGTAGTGCTGGAGCTGCCGGAGGTGCAGGGGCGGTTGGTACTTCCGATGTAGGTTGGTGTCCCAATTCCATTTTCAGGTATGGTGTACCACAACGGAACGCTTCACCGTCCTGTGTAAAGAGGAAAAGCGTAAGAAAGAAAAACGTGAAAATGGTAAATCGCATTTTTATCGTTACCGCACGACTAATGCAAACTATTGCTTGAGACGTTCCAGTATTTCTTGATTATCAGGTGCTATCGTTTGTGCTTGCTCCCAAACATGACGTGCTTTTTCTGGATCGCCACTTTTGATATAGGCATCTCCAAGATGCATCAGGATCTCAACATTATCTGGCATATGTTGATTAGCACTTTCTAAAGTAGTAACAGATTCCGCAAAACGTCCCTGTTTAAAGAAAACCCAACCGAGACTATCGAGAAATGCCCCATTATCTGGTGATTGTTCGAGAGCGCGCTTAATTAACTCCTCGGCTTTATCAAGATGCCTTCCTTGTTCAGCATAGAGATAACCGAGTGCGTTGAGTGCGTATACGTGTGTCGGACGTAACCTAAGCGTTTTCTGGAGATATATTTCCGCCTGATCGAATTCACCCAACGTTTGATAAACAGATGCATAACCGTACATCGCGTCAATATGGTCTGGGTCATCCACAAGTAATTTTGCAAATGTCTCTTTGGCTTTCTCAAGCTTTTCAAAAATGATATAAATATTAGCAAGTGCAAACTGGGCATCAGTAACAAGTTTTTGGTAATTTGTGCGTTGTGCTACATTCTCCGATTTATTGATCACCTCTTTTGCTAACATAATCGCTCGTTCAAGGTACGTCTCTGCGTGTTGAATGAACGTGGCTAAATCATCCGCTTCACTTGACGGAGTGCTATTTTCTGTCCTAACTGCTTGTTGGACAAGT
Organism: Candidatus Poribacteria bacterium; assembly: GCA_009842375.1. GTDB lineage: Bacteria > Poribacteria > WGA-4E > WGA-4E > WGA-3G > MSPOR6. Next base: position 3,671 of record VYFM01000426.1, read on the forward strand.
TCTTGATATACCAATCCGAGACCTAAGTTTCCTCTGATGTCGTTCGGTACTAAGCCAAGTAGCTGCTGATAAGATTGTTGTGCGTCAGTGAATTTATCATTAGTAAGGTATAGATGTCCCAGTGCTCTAAGTGCTTCAATGTCGTCCGGTTTTATTCTAACTACACGTTGGTATGTGTCAATTGCTTCTTGTGGCTGATCTAAATTGAGGTTGAGCCGTCCCAGAATTCTTAGCACCTCTACATCATCCGATTTTATTTTAACCACGCGTTGATAGGCATCAACTGCTTCTTGTAATCGTCCCATATTATAGTAAATATGACCAAGTCGTCTATGAAAATGATCTTCAAAAGGTAGAATACGAGTTAATGCTTTGTAAGATATTTCTGCAGTTGAATATTCATCAAGTCCGAATGCCAAATCTGCAAGCCTATAATGTGCATTTAAATGGTCCGGGTCTAATTCAATAACTTTTTTCAAAGTCGTAAACAGTTCTCTAATATATTTTCCACCTGAATGGGATGCGCGGTCTTTAAGAATTTCCGCGAGTTGCCAAGTAGCAGGGGTATGAGAAGGGTTAAGTTCGAGTGCCTTTCGTATATCATCTTCAGCACCGTTAATATCCTGCATTTGTCTACGAAGCTGCCCTCGTTTGTACCAAACAAATGCTGAATCTGGGACCTGTTTTACTAACTTATCATATAGATGTCTTGCCTTACTTAGGTTTTTATTAGCCGTTCCAAGGTCTTTATTATACGTCAAATATATAGCCTGCATTAGCTGCATGTATACCTGTTTTGCGTTCTCAGATGCTTCTGTCAATGGCACCAATTCTGGCATTTCAATTGAGGTGTCATCTTGTGCCTCTGCTATTATCTTTACAGAGCAAATATATAAAATACTCAACAGAATCACAACTATCCACAGTTTATTTTTCATCTTCGCCTCCTTTGCGTTTCTAAATAATAAGTTGTATATCAGTTTCCTTAATACACCTAGCATACACCGTTATACAGAATCCGTTTCTGATATTTTAGCAACGTCCACCAATGTTTCGTCATCTTGTAACGACATAAGTCTTACTCCCTGCGTTGTACGTCCTATCACGCGAACATCACTAATAGCCATGCGTGTAATGTATCCAGCAGAACTAATGAGGACAAGTTGATCCGAATCAGCAACCAATTTCGCAGAAACAACCGCTCCATTACGTTTTGAGCGTTTAATAGCAGTTAAACCAATGCCTCCACGTCTCTGAGGCCGATATGCTGATAGTCCTGTGCGTTTGCCATAACCGTTTTCTGTGACAATGAGCAGCGAATCGTTTTCATCAGCGGAACAAACCATGTCCACAACATAGTCTCCCTCAGCGAGTCTTATTCCGCGTACCCCGCGTGTTGGTCTTCCCACACTCCGGACATCCGTTTCGTCAAAGCGAATTGAATTTCCATTATGACTAACAAGAGTAACATTGTATGTCCCATCTGTGAGCTGCGCGCCAATTAAAAGGTCATCCGGATCTAATTTAATTGCTATGATCCCAGTTGAGAGAGTATTACGAAATTCCCTAAGTGAAGTTTTCTTCACAATACCTTGTTTTGTAGCCATGAGAATATAGAACTCTTCATTAAACTCTCGGATAGGTAAAAATGCGGTAATATTCTCTGATTCACTTAGTTTTAACATATTTACCGCTGCTCGACCGGCTGCTTGACGCGAACCTTCCGGTATTTCAAAAACTTTCAGGACATAGCACTTCCCAAGGTTTGTAAAGAAAAGGAGAGATTGATGCGCCGTTGCAATTAATAACTGTTCAAGAAAATCTCCGTCTTTCGGGTTACCACCTTTGATACCAACACCACCGCGATTTTGTGTGCGATAGGTATCCATCGGAATCCGTTTGAGGTATCCGGAATGTGTCAGCGTAACAACCATCTCCTCGTCTGCAATGAGATCTTCCATCTCAAAACTTTTCATCTCAGAAACGATCTCAGTCCTTCGGTCATCTCCATGTTCCTCTTTTAATTCTTCCAATTCCGTTCTGATGATGTCGGTGACAAGTTCCTCACTATCAAGGATAGCTCGAAGTTCTGCAATCCGTTCAACCACTTGACCGTATTCTTGGTTGATCCGTTCGCGTTCCAATCCAGTTAACTGCCGTAATGTCATTGATAGCACTTCACCTGCTTGTTCATCAATGAGTTCAAATTGCGACATTAGTTGTTCTAATGCATCTTGTGGTGTCTCGGCTGTTTGCACAATGTCAATCACCTCTTCTATATTCTCCAAGGCAATACGGTATCCCTCTAAAATACGGGCACGGCGTTCATTTCGTGCTAAATCAAACTGTGTACGTCGCCGGATTACTTCTCGCCGGTGGAGCAGATAGTAGCGCAAAATCTCTGGTAACGTTAAGATTTTTGGGATACCATCCACAAGACAAAGAATATTCGCAGCAAAAAAATGCTGCATCTTGGTGTGTTTGTAGAGTTGATTTAAGATGACTTGAGGAACTTCACCACGCTTAAGCTCAATAACGATACGAATCTCCTCATCAGATTCGTCACGAATATCCGAAATCCCTGTAATCGTTTTACCTACCTGATCAACAATCTGCTCAAGAAGTAGATTCTTCTTAACTTGATAAGGTATTTCAGTAACCACAATCTGCTCCCGGTCTCCACGAGATTTATCGTGCGTTATCGGCTCAATTTGCACTTTAGCACGTATCGTCATACTCCCTTTACCAGTAGTATACATGTTTTTGATTTCCCTTTTCCCAACGATAATACCAGCAGTTGGAAAATCTGGACCAGGGAGAAATTCCATCAATTCCTCAACGGTAGCATCTGGAAAATCAAGCACATGTAGGAGAGTATCAACGACTTCGTTAAGGTTATGGGGTGGTATCTTTGTTGAATAGCCTATACCGATACCGTCAGTTCCGTTCACAAGGAGATTGGGTAGGAGACCGGGCAGGACAGTAGGCTCATCTAATGATTCTTTATAATTCGGTTGGAAGTCAACAGTATTTTTATCTATATCGGTCAAGAGTGTCTCAGCAATCTTTGAAAGTCGACACTCAGTATAACGCATTGCCCCAGCGGGGTCATCATCTATTGAACCAAAGTTACCTTGTCCATCAATTAAAGGATACCGTGTACTAAATTCCTGCGCAAGCCCCACGAGCGTACCATATATCGGACCATCGCCGTGCGGATGAAAATTCTTCATTACCTCTCCAACAACCGCGGCACATTTATCGTAAGGACGACTACTCGTTAAGTTGATTTCACCCATAGCATAGATGATCCGGCGCGCACTCGGTTTCAAACCATCTCTTACATCGGGAATCGCCCTGTTAGTATTTACGCTCATCGCGTAGGTGAGGTATGATGTTTGTAACTCTGTCTCTATTGCTCGTCTGATAATATTTTCTTCTTGCATGTTACTTTCTTATATTAGTTGCGCGGTAGTAAACTAACTGACAACTACAACCTTTAGAGTTATTTGGTTTAATGCTACACTAAGTTAAATGCAAAATGGCACTCATACCGTTGATTTAGAAACTCTTGGTTCAAACATTTCTTCTGCATCATAAACTTCTAGTTTCTGCCGACTTATGTGTAAACAAACTAACTTCTATTCAATTATGCACCATAAATATCAAGTTCAACCTGCGCCCCATAACGTTCTATAAATGCACGGCGAGGTTCTACAGAATCCCCCATTAGCAACGTGAACATTCGCTCAGCTTGAGCAGCATCCTCAAGGGTCACCTGTAACAGAACGCGAGCATCTATCTGCATCGTCGTCTCTTTTAGTTGCTTCGTATTCATTTCAGCAAGACCTTTGAAACGCGTTAACGTCATACCTTTGTTTGCAATTGATGCAAGCGTCGAAAGGAGTTCTCCAACACTATTAACAGGATGCTGTTCATCCGATTTATTCGTCACACTAAACAGTGGTGTATCATCCTCAGATGTCGTCACATCAAAATCTTCCGGTAGAACACCAAGTTCTTTTATACACTGTATGTGGGGAGAAAGTTCAGCATGTATAGCAGCATTAGATCTTACTTGGAGTTGTGATATAAAAGGAACAGCCGCTTCTGATAAAGTGTTTTCATTCTCAGTAGCAACTTCATCAGAATTATTACTGGGATCTCCAACTTCGTCTGATTCCTCATCCACACCAAATTGGAGTTCACTTTGTGTTGGATTGTCTACCTCTGATTCAAGAACATTTCTGATGGTATCTTCCTCTGTTTCAAATGTTTCGGCGACATCCATTTCAGGTGTATGTTGTTCTTCAATAGGTTCCCATAGATATGCTATCAATTCTGGACGTGTCCTATCCTCGCGTAGACTCATTTCAGACAGTCGTTTTTCAATAGTAGACAAAGCTTTAACACAAGTGATTGCTTCCTCTTCCGTATAGGGATTTTCGCGTCTCTTATTCGTTATCTCTTGAGAACTTGCAGCTGATTCCAACAGGTATTTCTGTAATTCATCTTCATCTTGAAGATATTGTGATTGACGTCCTCGCCTAATTTGAAATAGGGGTGGCTGCGCAATGTAGAGATGTCCCCCATGAATTAACTGTGGCATCTGTCGAAAGAAGAAAGTCAATAACAATGAACGAATGTGTGCACCATCTACATCAGCATCCGCCATAATAATCACTTTACCATACCGCAATTTTTCCAAATCAAATTCATCTGAACCTATCCCAGTCCCCAGAGCAGTAACAATATCTACGATCTGGGCATTTTTCAAAATCTTGTCCAGTCTCGCCTTATCAACATTGATACCTTTACCCTTTAAAGGAAGAACAGCTTGAAAATTCCGGTCACGTCCCTGTTTGGCAGGACCACCTGCAGAATCTCCCTCAACCAGAAATATCTCTGTTTTCTCCGCATCACGTTCAGAGCAATCCGCGAGTTTGCCAGGCATTGACGCTGAGTCCAATACACCTTTACGCCTAATTAGGTCACGAGCATTACGCGCCGCTTCCCTCGCCTGTGCAGCCTGAACACTTTTATTAATTATACGTTTTGCAAGTGTTGGTTGCTCCTCTAAATACTGCTTCAGGTGTTGATTCACAATACTCGTCACAATACCTTCTACTTCGGTATTACCAAGCTTCGATTTTGTTTGCCCCTCAAACTGAGGTTCAGGTACTTTTACACTAATAACAGCCGTAATTCCTTCTCGAATATCCTCACCTGTGAGTGAAATTTTCACGTTTTTCAATAGGTCGTTATCTTTACCATAATTATTGAAGGTACGCGTTACAGCTTTTTTGAAACCGTATTCATGAAAACCACCTTCTGTTGTCCGAATATTGTTTGCATACGAGAAGATATCCTCTTTGGCATAACCAGTATTATATTGTATTGCAATTTCGACCTTAACATCATTCACCTTACCCTCAAAGTAAATAGGCGTGTTGTGGAGAACTTCTTTATTTTCATTTTGAAATTGCACAAAAGAAGCGATACCACCTTCATAGTGATATACAGTCTCTTCCTGATTATCTTCCGCTTCTGTTTCCACTCTTCTTAGGTCTTGGAATCGGATGCGAATCCCCCGATTGAGAAACGCCAATTCACGGAGCCGCCCCTTTAAAGTTTCAGCTTGAAATTCGAGCGTGTCAAAAATCTCATGGTCCGGCATGAACGTAGTTTCTGTTCCACCATTTTTCGTCTTTCCAAGTACCTCTACCTCTTTGGTTGGTATCCCCCGTTTATACTGCTGTTCATAAAGTTTACCTTCCTGTGAAACCTGTACTCGAAGCCATTCCGACAGGGCATTTACACATGAAGCTCCAACACCATGCAAACCACCGGCAGTTTGATAACCAACTTCCGCACGCCCTTTAAATTTACCACCAGCATGAAGAGTGGTCATCACAACTTGAAGCGCAGAAACACCGCTTTCATGTTCCCCAACGGGAATGCCGCGCCCATCATCCGAAACTGTCACACTACCATCCGCATTCAACGTTATTCTGATCTCTGATCCGTATCCTGCTCCAAACTCATCAATAGAGTTATCAACAAGTTCCATTACAAGATGATGTAATCCTGCTGCACCAGTACTCCCAACATACATACCAGGACGCATACGGACAGCTTCCAACCCTTCTAATATTTCAATAGAAGACGCATTGTAGTCATTAGGCATTATATATTAATCCTTATTTTAGTTACCTGTTAAATGATCAATGAACACTAACGCAATCATTAGGCTCGTTTTATAAGTTATCAGTTGTGGATAATACGGGGTAAAAATTCTCTACAACTTGGATTAGATACCGGTTTTACCAATCGTAAGGACAAAAAATGAAACAAAGGTTGGATGAATAACG
>VYFM01000417.1 GCA_009842375.1 Candidatus Poribacteria bacterium
TTTTGGCAAAAACGGCACAACCTAACAGGTTATGCTACAATACTACCGCTTTTTTAAACTTGAAAAGTGTTTAGATCAAACTCACATTTTATTATCAAACTCACGTTAAACTCAACATTAAGGAGCATAGTATATAGGATGATACCCGAAGTTGCCTTAGAAAAACGAAATCAGATGTTACGCGATGGCTTCTGCATTGTCGATGATATTTTGACAGACGAGTTCTTACAGGAACTACACGATGAAACTGAACGACTCATCGCAGGACACGTGGAACCAGACGAAATGGTATACCAAGGACAGCACGTGAATGTCCGTGGAGATGATAACCCACACATCAAGAAGTTGCTGGAATGGCAGCCGTCACGAGATGCCCTGGAACAACTGGGTTTTGGAGATTTCGCTGCATCCGGAGGGATTATTATCTTAACAAAAGAAGCAGGAGGACCACCACTCTATTGGCATCAGGATTGGATGCGATGGAACGATCCGCTTAGTTGTTCACCGTGGCCTCAAACCATTTTCCTCAATTATTATCTGACTGATACAACACCTGAAAACGGGTGCTTAAGGATTATCCCTGGAACACATCTCAAACGGATTGATCTACATGACCTACTCGTACCCGCGCATGAACAAGGGGCGAGGTTTATTGATGAAGATCATCCACACATGTTCAGTGATCATCCGGATCAAGTGAATGTATGTGCAAAAGCAGGTTCATTGGTAATGGCAGACGCACGGGTTTTACATTCTGCACATCAAAATCATACCAATATAAGACGAACTTTGATCCTTGCATGGCACAGCAGACCTAACACTGTTCCAGACTATTGGGACGATGAAATTCCTAAAGTAATCGCAAACCGTGATGTAAATGGAAACTATCGTGGTTCACGCATCCCAGGATCATTGTTGACAAGGTAATGATATGTAATACCATTTCTAATTGATTAATCATCATAATAAATTGTAGGTCGGAGTGAGCAAAGCGAAGTCCGACATGTAACCCCAAATGAACACGGACTTGTCGGACTTCGTTACACTCACTCCGACCTACAAGATAATAATCCTTATTCATTGCGAAAGGTGTATTATTACACCGAGACAATTATGCAACATCACACAAAACATTACGAAGTATTGAATGTCTTTCATCCAGGAGAAACCGGACAATACTGGGATATAGATGTGCACGCCACACCAGAAGAGTTACAACAATTCGCTGAAACAGGTTATCTCATTCGTGAGCAACTTTTTCAAGGGGAAGCACTGGAAAAGTTAAGGGACGCTCTTGATAGATTGGAAGAACGGGAATCGGAAAAAAGAGACAACGCGATTGCCTCAAAACGTGGCTGGGGTTTCATTCCGCGCCATCTAATGGATAAAGATGAAGCATTCCTTGAACTTTTGAAATTTCAACCTTTATTGACAATTGTTCGCGCAATGATGGGACCGCTTGTGCGTCTACGCGGATTAAGTGCAAGAATCACATACCCAGGCGATGAAAGACAGCATCAAACACCTTGGCATCAACACATGCGTGTTGTCTCTAACCCAATACCTCCGTGGTTTTCACGACCACACTGTATTGATTGCTTGATATATCTTGATGACTTAAACGATGATACGGGTGGCGTGGTTGTTGTCCCCGGCTCTCACGACTGGTTAGATAAAGCGACTCCAAGCACAAATGAACCTTTAGAGGGTGAAGTTGAACTTCGGGTAAAAGCTGGAGGCACAGTACTTATTCACGGGAATCTCTGGCACCGAGCACTCCCAACACTCCGTTCAAAACGGAGAATGTTGATTCTCGGTTATACACCAACATGGTTACGCAAATCACCACACGGCGGCGAACCGCCTGAAGATGGATTGACAAAAAACTTCTTAAAAGACGCTGATATGGAAGAACAAATGTTATTAGGTAAAGGTGGATATTCCTAAACCTGCTCAACCGTCGTACTTGTAAAGCACCTATTATCAGAGGAGTTTCCAAATGACTACCAAACTTATGGTTTCGGTTTTTACTTTATGTTTTATACTAATAGTGTTACCTTTGAGTTCCCAAGCGAAGAACATTGATGCAACGGACCTCGTTATTTACTATAGTTTTGACGCAGACTCTCAGACTGAAACGGATGTTTTGGATGAATCCGGTAATGGAAATGATGGTTTCCTACACGGTAATAATCTCAAGTTCGTGGAAGGAAAAGTGAACCAATGTATTGAATTACCAGGAGTCGCAGCGGAATATATTTCCGTTCGTAATATCCTTTATGAAGCAGGGATACCAGAACTTAGCATTGCTGTATGGATTAAAACAGCTCAAAGAGGGATAATTGCTTCTTGGGACCGTAGTGAATACTTTCGTTTTGGTGCGGGAGATGATCAACTTGGCAATACTACTCTTATTGCTTTTGATATCTGTTGTCCGATATCCGATTGGCATGGTGACGTAGAAGTCACGGATAATCGTTGGCATCATGTGGTAGTTACTTTCAATAGTGAAGCAAAGCGAATATATGTTGATGGTGAATTAGATGTAGAAGCAGTTCCACAACAACAGAATATTGGTCCAAAGGAACCGAGATTCGGGTTCATCGGTGTCGGATCAGAAGCACCCGAATTTAATGGTGTTCCTGGACCCACTACATGGCCTTACAAAGGGTTAATCGATGAGTTCATTATGTTCCACAGGGTAATTTCTGAGGAGGAAGTGATGCAACTTGCTAACTCAGCCGGAAATCCATTTTCTGTTGAACCTGTTGGCAAACTTAGCATAACTTGGGGAGAAATTAAGAACACACGTAGGTCGGAGTGAGCGAAGTCCGACCTATGGGACTGTATGTAAGCATGTGGGCGAGGGAACCTTGCCCCTACGGAATGTCCGAGACGTAATGAATTGCCCAACTACAAACACATCTCTTCCTTAAATTCACGCTTATGGTGCGTTTTCCTAACCACACCGGGCTTATGAGAATGAGATTTGATGCACAATGGAGTTAATATGTCTATTATCAAACTCACGTTAAGGAGACTAAAAATGAAAACCTCATTAATATTCCAACTATTGGTGCTAACACTGATTCTAACAGTCCCAATATTGGCTGTACAAGCGCGTGGTATAAGTGATGATGAACTGGTGATCTATTATAGTTTTGACGAAGCTTCACTTAAGGGTGATGACATCTTGGATGGATCTGGTAATGAGTATGATGGCTTCATCCACGGCAATAATCTCAAGATTGTGGACGAAGGAAAATTTAACGAATGTATGCAATTTCCTGGGGGTGCAACTGAATATATAGCAGTACGTGATCTCAATTACACCGAAGGCATACCAGAACTTAGCATGGCTGTCTGGGTTAAGACATCAGATAGGGGTATGATAGCGTCTTGGGATCGAAGTGATTACTTCCGCTTTGCTGTTGGTGACGCTGCAATCGAACAATTTGACTTCGTTGCGTTTGACATCTGTTGTCCTATTGAGGATTGGCACGGTGATATCAAGGTATCAGATGGCGAATGGCATCATGTCGCTGTTACTTTTGACGGAGACATAAAACGGATTTATGTTGATGGAAAAATAGATGTGGAACAAGCAACTGCGACAAATAATAATATGATCGGACCGAAAGCACAACGATACGGATTTATCGGAATCGGTTCTGAAGCAGGGGAATTTAATGGGAATGCAAGTCCTACTTGGACATTTAAAGGACTGATGGATGAATTCCTTATGTTCCACAGAGCACTTTCTGAAGAGGAGGTGGAAAATCTCTATAAATCCAACGGAGATCCGTTTGCAGTCGAACCAGTGAACAAACTGAGCATGACATGGGGAGAATTAAAGAACACAGAATAGAATCCTTGTAGGTCGGAGTGAGCGAAGCGATGTCCGACATGTATGATTTCATTGGGATTCCATTGTCGGACATCGCTACGCTCACTCCGACCTACGGAATACGGACTCACGTTCTTATATTTCTTATGCACAAGATTATTCGTTTGCTGCTTCTACTGCTTCCTGAATGCCAGGCCATTCACGCCAAATATCAGTATAACTATCATAACCGTTTTCTTTACAGTCAACATGGCGCAGACGGAAAATAACAGCGTAACGTATATCAGCAGACGCATTCGGTGCCGCCGAGTGCACTACTTGGTGATGTGTCAACACAACATCGCCAGCATTACCCACAATTTGTGTAGGTCCTTCGGGAAGTTCTGGACGGGGCATGCCATTTGCTAATATCTCATGACCTTCTTTCTCAAAATAGTCGGCGAAGAAACTGTGTGTTTTAGGCCACACCGTGAAGTTACCGCTATAGGATTCAGGGACATCTGCCAGATAGACGACTGCTAACGCTGTAAACCCGCGATGATAAACACCTTTTTCCATGCCGTTTGTGCCATTGCCTAACCCATCAAGATGTCCACGTGGTACATTTGCATCACGCTGTAACGGCATCGGAAACCGAAGTGCTATCTGCGCTGAACCCGGCACTTGAACGTTACCTTCACCTAACATCGATTCAGCAATGTCTTGGATAGGAGTCTTACTGAAAATATCTACAATCTGCGGGTTGTTCCGCAGTTCGTTGCAATAGGATTGTGCTCGAAACTTCTCTAAGTCTGCTTCGTGCAGTCCCACGTTACCGATAGAATGATTGATCATCTTGCGGGCAGTATCTACCATTAACTTCGGTACAACACCGGGAACCTTAATAAAACCGTTTTCATAGAACTCTAATTTCTGCTTTTGTGTAAGCATTTTTTATCGCCTCTATTCAATGATTTCAAATGTCAATTTTCCGTTAAGACTATGAAATACCTGAAAAGTTTAAGCAAATTCCTATACGAATTCGCTCTATAACAAGGAGGTGTTATCTTTGCAGCCAGAGGTGAAGTTGTACCTCTTTTTTAGCAGGTTCAATTACACGGAGCAATATTCTACCATCAGTGAGATAATCAATCGCCATGAAACCTGTGTGCTGATGGGCAAATAGTGTATTGTCTCCATGGCTAACCTCTGTTGCTTTTTCACTTGAGGCAAGTCCGCTTACAAGCAGGTAATCCGTAACATCTCCTTTCAATACCTGTAGGGAATGTTCATGACCGGAAGCATATATCAACAAAGGAGTCTTTTTTGACGTGGAGAAGGTATCATTTAGTTGTGCCACCATATATTTGTTGAGTGTGCCGCTGAGATCTTGATCCGATTTTACCACATACCACCGAACCAGCGGATACAGAGAACCTACGATTGGAACAGGTACCCACAACCACTTTTTGGCGATTCTGACCGGAAAGAGGTGTGCCTTCCAATCAAAGAAACCGCCATGCACACCGTAACTTTGCAAAGGATGGTGTCCTACAACAAGGATAGGCAAATCGGTATCTAAGAAGTTTTTGAGTTCCTCAATAATTGCTTTCGTTTCTTTTTCTGGTTTTTCGTGTTGATGTAGCCACCACTGTGTATCCAACACTATTAGCCGCACAACGGGATTAGGCATAGGGAGTTCTAACATAACCGGTCCCGGCGAACCACTCTTTGGAAGAAATTTAGGTTCGCGAGTTAGGTTCTCGTTGATATATTGCTCTTGAGCGAGAAGTGCATGATATCCTTCTTCTTTGCCATTTGTCCAATCATGGTTTCCGGGGATAAACAAACCGTGTGTATCAGCCGATTTGACGACCTCAAGCTGCGGATCGAGACGTGCTGGTGCTTCGTGCTTTTTTTGTTCAGTCATCCCATCGGGGTACATATTGTCTCCCAAAAAGATGATCGTGGTTTTCTCAGGTGCTTTTTCAGCCCAGGATTGTAGTGTTTTTAGCACTGGCTCATCCTGTGTCGGTTGTCCTCCATCCCCAAGCAGTAATATGCGGTAGTGGAGTGTGCCTTCTGTTGCAATGTCCTGTCTTTCATTGGCGGGGATATCGGGATGGTAGTATGGTGTGGTGTGGCTGCATCCAACAAAGGTTAGTTGCACTACCTGAACAATCAATCCGAGTATAAAAATACTCCAGAGCAGACGTGAACGTTTATTTAATGTTTTCATTATTGAGTCTTTCATTTATATGATCTACGATTTTGTCCAATGGGACATTCTCTTGTTCTCTGGTTGTCAAATCTCTGACAGCAGCGGTGCCGGTTGCCAACTCATCCGAACCGAGGATGACAGCGTAAGGAATACCTTTAGTATCAGCATATTTCATCTGTGTGCTAATCTTGCCCGGACGGAAATATACCTCAGTTCTTATGCCACCGTGTCTTAGTACTGTTGCCAATTTGAGAGATTCTGTCATCAGGTCATCATCAAATACGGTCATTAGTACCTGCGTCACCGTTTTTCCAACAGTGGATGGAAACATATCGAATTCTTCCATCACGTCGATTATCCGCTCAATGCCGAAACTGGTGCCTGTGGCGGGGTAACTCTGTTTGCTAAAGCTTCCGATGAGTTCATCATATCTGCCACCTCCAGTGATGCTGCCAATCTTCGGTTCTTCAACGACCGTTTCATAGATCGGTCCAGTGTAGTATTCCAAGCCACGCACCATTGCAACGTTTACTCTGTAGCATTCCTCGGGAACGCCAAGAGTTGTTAGATATCCGATTAGTTCCTCCAAGTCAGCAATGCCTTCACTTGCGGTTTTTAAATCACCCAGTTGTTGTTTCATCTCATTGAGTACTGTTGCTGCATCCCCTTCAACCTGTAGGAGTGTAATCAGTTTTTCAATCACATCGTCTGGTATTTTATTTTCCCGCAATTCTGCTGTGACACCGTCCAACCCAATTTTATCCAATTTGTCAATAGAACGGTAAAGACCACCAAGTTGTTCTGAAGGAACACCGGCATATTGACCTATTCCGGTAATGAGTTTTCTATCATTGATATTGATTTCGAATTGTTTGAAGCCGAGACGGGACAACACTTGATAGATAAGATTGACATTTTCCGCGTCTGCCAACATGCTATCACTGCCGACGGTATCCGCATCGCACTGGAAAAACTGACGGTAACGTCCTTTTTGTGGTCGTTCTGCACGCCATACTGGATCAATTTGGTACCGCTTAAACGGTTTCGGCAGCTGCGGATACATAGCAATCACACGGCAAAGTGGCACAGAAAGATCGTAACGGAGTGAGATGTCTTCCTTTCCACCTGTATGTCCTGCTTGGTATATAAGTTTCTCTGCATCCGGACCATATTTTCCAGTAAGGACTTCAGACAATTCAAGCGCAGGTGTCTGCAACGGCTCAAATCCAAATTCTTCAAAAACATCACGAATCACATCTATAACATATTGTCTACGTATCATCTGCTCTGGTAGAATGTCTCGCATCCCGCGCGGGACACGCGGCTTAATGGTTGCCATTTTATCTGCTCCTTAAATATGACCGGTAAGTGCTTGACTCCGCCGCCTACGCAATCCTTTTGCTAATGTCTGCTTCAACTCGTCAATCTTTTCACGTTTCCACGGGTCCTTCAGTGACTTCGGGTTTGCTATGAGTGTGGATTCAGATTCCCGTAGCACTTCAATTATCTTGAGATGGTTTGCCTTCAGTGTTCGTGCTGAGCTGCAATTATCAATGATTGCATCTGCTTCTTCAGGGGGTTTTCCTTCTGTTGCACCGAATGAGAGCATAAGTGTAATCGGGGATTGGTAAGTACCGAGTGTATTGAGACGTTTCCACGGTGTTAAAATTGCGGGTGCGATGCGGTTTTCTGTCTTTTCAAGAATATATTTCTCTGCGATGTTGAGATATTCCGTAGAAATACGGATGTTTCTATCCGCGAGGTTCACTAAATCTGTGAATGCATTGATTTCTTTTTGTTCTTCTCGAACTGCCAGTACGATACTAACGAACCCATAGTCTAACGGTAAAATTTCCTCAACATTTGCATCCGTTTCTTCAACCCAATCTTGTCCAGTAATACCCAAATCGTAGAAGTCGTCCATACCGACATAGACTGGAATCTCTTGAGGACGGGAAATTTTTATCTGTACTTCACTGTCGTTTTGAAAGGTTGCTCGATAGGATCGGTCAGTTGACTTGTATCCGTTGAGTTCGTATCCTGCTCGTTGGAACATTTCAAGTGTTTCAGACTGTATAGTGCCTTTCGGCAATAGTAGATTCAAATTCCTTTCTGTTTGCATAATTTGTTTCCTCAATTATAGTATAACTCAAGTTGCTAACTATGTAGCATAAACTTTTAGTTTGCGTCTCTTAGGCACAAACTGGAAAGTTTGTGCTACATAAGTGGCAACTTAGGTTAGTATAGCAAAGTTCGCGTTCCATCCTTTATGATTTATCAAGGTCTTTGAGAGTGACTTCCTCCGTGTTTCCAGTTTTTAGATCGATTCGCTGGATTGGTTGATCTTTGATTATGTTTAGCACATAATTGTAATGTGCTTTTACGGCATAGTCATGTTGCTCTTTTAGTTCTCGTCCCATCAGATCTACCTCTACGGTTTTACCTGAACGTCTTAATGTTTCAGCGAGGTGTTGTGCTTCACTGATATTATGTGCTGAGGTTGCGATAAAGTAATCTTTATTTGCTTGAATAGGGTCATGATGTGTTTCAACAAACGCTTCTACAAGTGAATCAAATTGAAATGCAAATCCTGCCCCAGGAAGTGGTGGACCGCCAAAACTTTCGATCAATCTGTCGTATCTTCCACCTCCGCAGATGGGTAAGTTTTTTTCTGACAATTCAATCTGAAAAACAGTCCCGGTATAGAAATCAAATCCGCGTGTAATGCCCAAATTAATTTCAAAGTTGGTTATATTATAATTTTCCAGACACTCGCAAAGTGTGATTAATTCTTGTCGAACTTCCAAGGCATTATCACCGACACAGGTTTCCCATGCGTCCATGACAGTGTCCTTATCACCACTCATCTTTGAAACATCAATACAACGTTGTGCGGTCTCTTCTGAGATATTGAAATACCTGTTCCACCTTGCTATATAGGTTGCCTCTGCAACACTCGGCAGCTTATCCTTCCAAGTTTCGGGACTACTCTCAGTTAGTTCTTGGATTGTTGATGTGTCAATCTTGTGGTTACCTTGATAGTCAGTTCCTTGTAAACGTCTTAACATGTTGAGTTCATCACGAAGCGATTCGATGTCCAAAAGATGATTTTCTGAGCGGAGACGCGAGAGATGGTTAATATCCCATATCACTTCGCTATGGTCTTTCGGATCAAGTGAGACCTGTTTAAATATCTCACGGAAGACACCTGTATTCCCGATTTTTAAAGTTGTTTGTGATATGTTAAGTTTTTCAAGTATTCTCACTGGTAGTGCGATAATCTCTGCGTCTGCGTGTATAGATGCCGGACCGATTAGTTCTACCCCTGCTTGCCGAAACTCACGACGGACATCCGGATTGTCAGTCTTCGGTTCCTGACGGACACATTGTCCGATGTAGTAGAGTTTGTAGGGATATGGCAGGTGTTGCAGGTCTCCGTTAGCAATGAGTCTGCAGACAGGTGCGGTGAGTTCGGGTCTGAGTGCGTAGTCGATTCTGTCTGGACCGACAAACGTAAACATCTTGTGCCGTATCTCTTCGCCAGATTGTGCGGATAGTAGTGCGAAGGATTCAAACATTGGTGTTTGTATTTGTGCATATCCGTAATTTTGGAATGTCTCCCGGATGATATTTTCAACATAATTTCGTTGAATCATCTGTTCGGGTAGAAAGTCGTTTGTTCCGGTAGGTTTCGTAAATTTGTCCATAAGCGTTGCTCCCAAGCAATTTCAGTTTTTGAGGTATAAGGCACAAAAAACCCAGCAAACAATATTCCGGTTGTCCCAACGTGCCGCCAGTGCGGCGCGGTGGAGAGCGGTTAGTTTACTGGGATTGTCGCAAGGTTGACTTGCTTCGTGTCCACTATGATGTATGAATAATCACTTCATCGTTCTAATCCGCCCTATTT
>VYFM01000019.1 GCA_009842375.1 Candidatus Poribacteria bacterium
GATAGTAGGATTTAGATGTTAAACCACGGGGAAACCCATACATATTTTATATTCAATGCCAACCGCAGTATCATTTTTATGGGTAATGCAAGCATACATAGAAACAGAAATGAGACAATGACATATCGAATCAATCCAAGTTCTTGTACGAATTTGCTACTTTTAACTGTCAATAAATAGAAAATTGGTCCGAGAGCGAAATAACCAGCTACAACAGCAAATCCGAAGAAATTCGCGGTAACCTCGTTACGTATTCCAAACAGATACGACAGATTCACATTTGTTAATGGCACGAGTTTATGTGGATCCCAATATTCCCACGGCATAAATATGTTCCATCCCGGACCTCTGAGAAATGTTCCAACAATCATCAAGACAATCCAAAGAACGATAAATCCAAAACTGAATACAGCGAGGGCGAAAGGTCGTTCCTTGATTGTATAGTACCCTTTTCCTTTGGGGTTGATGTCAATGTATGGAATCGCGATTAGACCAACGATTATGAGACCGGGCAATACGACCCCTGCAATCCACGGATCAAAATACACTAACATCTCTTGAAGTGCAAGGAAGTACCAAGGAGCCTTGGATGGATTCGGTGTTTTGGCGGGATCACTCATCTCCTCAAGTGGTGCGTCAATCATAATTGACCAAACACCCAAAATCAACATAATGATAATTGCACAAATAAACTCATTGCGACAAAGATATGGCCAAACGTAGACCTTGTCGTTTAAAGCAGCATCAGATGGGACACCTGCCAAGTCTGTTTGGCGCGCCTGCTTATACGCTAACCAGATAAAAAATGGTATCAAAAAGAGCATAGCCAATATAGGAACATTATCGGGTTTCGTTATCAGCAGTAGAAAATTGTCCATATCTTAATCCAATCTCCTTCATAAAGTGAAACAACAATCATCGTCAATAACTATTGCCATTTGAGATGTCTATATACTCAAGACTGATATATTCACTCACATAGAATGTAGATTTATAGAGGTCCGGATATTCCACCATCTTTACGGACACGCCAAAAATGTAGTGCCATCAACAGACTCGCAACCAACGGTACAGCAATACAATGTAATATATAAAACCTTAAGAGTGTTGAGGGACCAACTATTGTACCACCGAGTAATGCAAATCGAACGTCATTTGATTGTGTAATTATATCAGCAGGAGCAAAAGGACCTTCATGTCCTAAAACTGGTGTAGCACGTGCCATATTTGTTCCGACGGTTACTGCCCAATATGCCAATTGGTCCCACGGAAGCAGATATCCGGTGAAACTCAGAAAAAATGTAATGAGTAACAGTATTACGCCAACAGCCCAGTTGAATTCACGGGGTTTTTTGTATGAACCTGTCAAAAAAACCCTGAACATGTGGAGCATCACAGAAATTACCATACCGTGTGCAGCCCAGCGGTGCATATTGCGTAGGAGCATACCGAACGGTATATCAAATTCAAGTGCTTGTACATCACGGAAAGCGTATTCAGCAACAGGTCTATAGTAGAACATGAGAAGGACACCTGTGACGGCTGTCACAAGAAACATAAGGAAGGTAATTCCACCCATACACCATGTAAAACGGAAGATTAATTCGTGGCGTGAAATACGATGTGTGTGCAAATGCAACCACACGTTTTGGAGAACTTGTAATGTGTAACGGCGACCAGTTTTTTCATATCCGTGACGAAATATTGATTTCCAAATATCGGAATTTGTAATTTTCTCTTTTAGTCCTTTACGTTCTTCGTTCATTATTATCCTTTTTCAGCCTGATGATGCATAACATCCACTCAGACACAATGTTCCCCCTTACGTTAGACTTTCAAAGATGCCCCAGGATCGCCCCATTGACCTTTTTCGCCTAAAAACTTTACTGACTTATCAATTTGTAGTTGACCATCCTCTGCTAAAGTTATTTTCACTCGCTCAAGAGGACGTGGTGCGGGACCTTCATAATTGATACCGTCACGGTCAAATCCACTTCCATGGCACGGACATTTGAATTTATTCTCTGAGGAAAGCCAACGTGGGGTACACCCTAAGTGTGTACAGGTTGTTAGAAGTGCGTAAAATTCTCCATCCTCACGCCGAACTATCCAAATACCAAAAGGTTCCTTCTTATATTTTTCGCTTACACTTCCCGCAGGATATTCTGCTGGGAAACCTGCTTTAAAGACAGATGACGGTTCATAAAGAACACGCGGATAGAGATACCGGACTAATCCTGGTCCGAAACATAATCCGAGTGCAGCTGTGAAACTTCCCCAACCGAGGAATGAGAAAAACTTACGTCGAGACAACGCTAATACTCCCTATTTACGAATCACATAGTTGATTTTGTAAAAGTATATCACAGAATATGATTCTTTGCATGAATATTGAGTGTTTTAAAATTGCTTTATCACGGATATCCGTGAATTTTAACTCTCGAATTACCAGTATATATTACTATAGTTTTTCCTTTAACACTATATGTGAGTCAACGATATGCATCATGTGTACAAAAAAAATGGACGGGAATATACCCCGTCCTCTATAGGTGAAACATAACAACAAAATATTCTTGTGACATTTACCGAATAATCTTCACATTAATAACAGGACTATCCTGTTGAAATGTTTTACCATTGATTACTGCAGTTGCTCTGAATTTTACCTGATAGGTCTTTGGTTCAAGAGAACTGATTGCTTCAAGGTCTACCTCAACATCGTTTTCATTGATTGGTATCGTTGCATCAGGTATTGTGATACCTTCTGGTACAGTAATTGGCGTGATTGTAACGATGTCAGTAAAACTTCCTCTCCGAACAATGCTCATTGTAAGAGTAGCGGTTTTTGTTATGGGATCAACTTTTTCCTCTGTGTCTGTCTGGATATTCTCAGTCGGACTCGGATTAGAGACAGCAACAGTTCCACCTTCATCAGCAGGTTCAGCAGCGGTTTCAGTTTCGTCTGCAGGTTTCGGAAAGACAATACTAAACCGTAATGGTTCTATCGTAACGATAAATGGTGCTTCAACAACTGTCAATGGAATAACAGGAGATGATTCTGTATAGTTTTCTCTGTTGACGGTTGCGGTACCAGTAACAGAGATATAACTTGTACCGGGTGTGGGGACAACAGAAAATTGTTCACGTCGTTCAACGGTACCCGCTCTCAGTGAGATTACAGCACTATTTTGTCCAGCAGGAATAGTAGCTTTACCACCTGAGATACGTGCTGGCACCCCTTGAACATTTAGAGCAATTGCTCCATTAAAGTCATCCCTTCTGTCAGCAATCACGTGAAAGTTGGTCGTTTTGTTATGTACAACGTTTACATCAACACCCGCAAATGAAAGTTTAAAAGGTGGCGCATCTAACACCGTCAAGAGAATACCTTTGGGAGATGCTGTTTCCTCTATTCGTTGTCCACCTACTGCACTAACGCCAACGATGGAAAATGGATGTAATCCAAGTCCCGCATCTGGCGGTGCAGTTATAGTTAACAATGCTTGATTTTGACCGGGGAAAAGAATAGTAGGACTAACGACAAATCCCTTGGGAAGATCAGGAGAATAAAAGCGAAGTGCTCCATTGAATCCATCAATACGTGCAACTGATGCTGTCAACATTAACGTGCCACCACGACTAATTCGGGGATTGTCAGCATTTACATTCAGTGTAAATCCTTGTTTCAGCGGACGTATTGTAAGTCTATATGGAAAATTCGCGCCACCTGCACCATTTAGATCGCGTACAGATATACCGTAATCACCCGCTTCAGGAAAGGCAAACCCTATTCTTGCATCTGTACCGCTTGCATCATCATTCACTCTTAAAACCTGTTCTTCAAGGCTACCTTCTGTTTCTCCTTTTTTATGTGAATAGATGGTTAGGACTGGATCCAGTAGTGAACGAAACTGCCGCGCTTGTACATCAAATACTAAATTCGTTCCTTTTTCTACCTTAATTGAGAACCTATCTACATCACCAGCTTTCTCTATTCTACCATTTACTGTTATCGGTGTGCCGATTTTGTTTTCTTGTGCTAAAGTATCATTCGGTTCTGTTTCATTCGTCTCGTTGAATTCGCCGATAGCAAACGGATATGGGTTTGTCTCTAATCCATTCGGTGTGCTGACTCGCAGTTCCTGAATTCCAAGTGAAGCGTCCGGTGATATATCCAACTGTATCGCATTGACTGAGCCTAAATTTGCCCCAGCAACGTTGACATTGTTCGCAGCACCACGTTTCCCACCAAGAGGAAATACGCTCTGAAGATAAGGTAACTCACCTATGTTTAGTCTATATGTGTAATTACCTCCACCTTGATAGCGAACATCACGTAGGTAAAGCGTATATTCTCCTTGCATTTGGGTTGTATAATCAATAAATGAATCTAATCCATTTCCATCCTGACTTTTCAATATCTCAGTACCATTTGGATCATACAGAACAAAATAGGTATCTAATGGCGATCCGATACGTTGCGCGTGTATGTCACAAATAAGGCGCGCACCCTTTCTTAGATTAAATCGAAACATATCCACATCATCAATTGATGCTACCGTACCATTAACAGTAACTGGTAACTCAAGCATGTTTGCTTCTTCTTTTCTGGTATTCGGTTCCTGTTCCTTAATCTCAGGTAGGTCACCGACAATGAAGTTCTGTGGATTGGAAACACCGTTTGGTGTGATAAGTCGTATCTGATGATTGCCAAGTGGCGCATCAGGTGCAATTTCGAATGAAAGAATCAAACGTGGATCGTTTGGAATGTTAGCAGATATTCCAGTACCTGAAACACGAACCGTTGCAACTGGAGATTTTTGTTTTATTTCTGCTTTGATACCAGATTTATTAAACCATATCTCCGCACTTTCATTGATGTTTTTTCCATCTATCAATACATCAATAGTTTGTCCGCGTTGTGCTGCCCGTGGAGATATGCCTGTCAATTGCGGTGCAACTTGTGCATGGACTATGCCGACTACAGAAATGAGAATCAGTATTGCCTGGATTAGGAACTGTTTAGGTTTGAAGTTTGTTATTCTTAACATACATAATAACAGGTCATGCATTTTAATCACCCCTTAACTTGTGCATTCGTTTACTGTGCGATATAAAATACGAATTATATTTATGAAATGATAGATATCTCTCATACAGTCGGTAACAAGTAATTACTAATAGAAAGCCTGCACTTGAACAATATTTTTGTCCATGCACAGGCTTCGTTAATATGGTTGATTTAAAATATACCTGTTATCACTTCACCTTTCACCAATTCACGCGGTTGGTCTAAGTGATTCATTACTATCGTATGTGGGTCAATACCGAGAGTGTGATAAATGGTAGCAAGGATATCCCTCGGATGTACCGGTTTTTCAAGCGGTGTAGAACCCGTGGCATCAGACTTACCGTAAACCTGTCCACCTTTGACACCAGCACCAGCAATTAATCCAGTATAGCAATAGGGCCAATGGTCACGTCCATCAGGAGCATTGCCATTACCAGATGTGCTAATACCCATCCGTGGTGATCGACCAAATTCACCGATAGCAAGCACAAGCGTTTCCTCTAACATGCCCTTCTGATCTAAGTCTTCAAGCAGTGAAGAAACCGCACTATCTAATTTCGGACAGTGGAGATTTTTCAGTGGACCGAAGTTAGCTGCGTGTGTATCCCATGCCGTAGTGTTTGGATTACCGTTAGCTACTGATGGCCAATTCACTTGTACGAAACGGGTGCCTGCTTCGACCAAACGACGGGCGAGAAGTGCACTCTGACCGAATGTATGACGACCATATTTGTCACGCATTGCATCCGTTTCTTGCGACAGATCAAACGCATTACGTGCCTTTTGAGATAGGATAAGGTTATATGCCTTTTCATAGTATTCGTTCAGTGCAAAAGAATCTGCCACTTTGTCAATTTCCGGCATATTGGCGTTAATTGTTTCAAGGAGTGTCTTCCGACGCTGCAACCGCTTCGGTGGCACTTCCGGTCTGAGTTTCAAATCATCAAGATTAATTTCCGTATTGGGATCTTGGAAAAGAAAATATGGGTCATAAGCCCTACCAAGAAATCCTGCATTTCCACCTTTACCGATGATATTACTCTCCTGCATTGGACGTGGGAGTTGGACAGCCGCTAACATCGGTTCCTCTGGTGGTCTGAACTTGGAGATATGTGCTGCAGCATTTGGATGATCAGCAGGGGATGGTGGATCAAGCTGCCCTGAAGGAGCAACTTTGTCCGGTGTTTCGCCAGTAACCATCTGATACATCGCAGCAGTATGATTGAAAAGTCCTGCAGGTGTATAACTTACTGAACGGATAAGACATGCTTTATCCATCTGTTGTGCCAAACGCGGCATTGTTTCTGATAACTGAATGCCCGAAACATTCGTTGGAATTGGGTTAAATTCTCCACGTATGTTTGATGGAGCATCCGGTTTTGGATCCCAGATATCAATGTGACTCGGTCCACCTTGCAAGAAAAGAAGAATGACAGAATTGGCTTTGCCCCAACCATTTAGAGGCTTCGCGGGGTCAACTGTCGTGCTCGCCTTAGCTTGGAGTGACAATACTTGTGGTAGACTTATGCCCAGCATCGCCGCGCCACCCACGCGGAGAAATTCTCTACGTGAGAACCCATCACATAATCTTCCGGGGGCTTGTGGTAACGATATCATCAATTATTTCCTCCATATTGTTTGTGCTAACTTTCCTTTTAGTCGCACATAAATAGGTATAGGCTTATCGGTTGAATAGGAACGCGGGACTGTTAATTAATGCCCACATTAGATCTTGCGCGCCTTCTTCCTTAGATTCAGCACTGGCAAGGTGTTCAACCGCTATCTTATATTCGTTTTCCATTGGTAACCGAGCAAATGTTGCAAGATACATCTCTTCAATGATAACACGATTTTCAGTGTTTTCTTTGATGAGTTTTGCAATTCGTCCGTTTGGATCAATAATTGCATTTGCAACTGTCGGACCGTTGATAAGGTTCATCGCATGTGCGAGGCTGACTTCTGATGTTCTTTCACATTCGCAAGAACTTTCACGTTCTGGACGTCCAAACAATTTCAAAAATCCATCATCCTTCACTTTGCTGTCCGGTAATTGAACAGCACGGAAGTCCTTAGGTACACCTTGAAACTTCGGTTGGCTTCCCGTAGCAACACCAATCGCATCTAACAACTGTTCTGCTGTCAAACGACGGGCGATTCCATGTGAGAAATTGATCGTGTCTTCTTTGTTCCACTTATTCGTTTTGATACTCTGTTGATATGTACGAGAGCGGGTAATTGTTTTCATGATATGTTTAATATCAAAACCACTTTCAACAAAATCTTTTGTCAGCGCATCAAGTAGTTCCGGATTGCTGGGTGGGTTACTGGTTCTGATATCATCCACAGGTTCAATGATACCACGTCCCATGAAGTAACTCCATATACGGTTCACCCCTGCTTTTGCAAACATAGGATTCTCGGAGGATGTGAGCCATTCCGCAAGAGATTCACGTTTATTGGTAATATCTTGCTTTGTTTCACCAAATGGTACAGATGGCGGAACAACGGCTAATGTCCTCGGATGTTTAACAGGTGTAGGACTGAAACTTGCGTAAACCACTTCTTCACCCGGTAGTCGACCGTTCTTCAACTTAACATCAGAGAAAAACGCTCCGAATTCATAATACTGATTTTGAGTCCACACTTCAAATGGATGGTCATGACATTTGTTACATGAGAAACGAACACCAAGGAACAGTTGTGTTGTATTTTCCACAGCAGCAGTGTATTCGCGTGAAACACGGAAATAATTAGCCGCAGGGTTTTGATACACACTACCTGTTGCCGTAATCAAGTCATGAACAAATTTGTCGTAGGGACGATTCTCTGCAATTGACTCATGTATCCACTGCTGGAAAAGCCACATACCGCGTTCACCGAGAAACTTACGGTTTGATTGCAACAGGTCACCCCATTTATGTGTCCAATGGTCAACATATTCTGTGGTGTCTGCCAATTCATCAATCAGTTTCTCACGTTTCTCCTTGGACGGTGTTTCATCCATAAGGAAACTACGCACCTTTTCAGGAGTCGGTGGGAGTCCTGTCATATCAAAGTAAATCCTTCGAACAAACTCTTCATCTGTGCAGAGTTCAGAAGGTAGTATCTTTAATCGTTTCAGTTTATTGTGGACATGTGTATCAATGTAGTTGTATTCAGGAGTTTCAACCCATTCATAACCGCTCCTATCACCCATAACGATTATACCATTTGTACTATATGAACCTTCATAACGGGTTAGGATAGCAGTTTCTCCACGACGTTCCGCGGTCACAACTCCATCATCAGTCACCTTAGCAACTTCATTCATGCTGCTGGTGAATTTTGCTTCACGTGTAACGTCCCGTGTTGTGCCATCAGGATAGTGTGCGATTACTAACAATTGCTGTTTTGTACCGGGCATGGATAATTCAGCAGAATCTGGAAATACCTCTAACCTTTCAACACGTTGTGCCGTTTCAACATCAGAAACTACACCTTCACTAATCCACTGATGAATAAGATTGTAATCACGTGAATCTGGTACAATTACCTGACCACCCTTATGTGGTACTTCGGATGTCGGTTTGAGCAGCATGAGACTCTGTTCCGGAAACGCCCTGTTAAACCGTCGACCAGTTATATCTTCAATCAAGAGTTCATAGTCGAAATCTGGATCGTAACCACGTAAGGACAGTTTAAAACCGTTTTTTCCTTTTGCTGAACCATGACACGTGCCGTTATTGCAACCTGCATGACTTAATATTGGCATAACATCACGTACAAAACTAACTGGTGGGGCATCCATACTATTTACAGTTACCGGTAATTCGGTTGTGATACCTCGGACAGTTACCGTAATGTTTGTTGTACCAACTATATTCGGAAAGATGTATCCATCCTCATGCAATTTAACCCCTTCTGCGGAGGGATTTAGCTTCGCCCAAGACGTTACATCTACCCATTTTCCATCTTTAGTTTGTCCCGAAACAAGCACACGGCGACCGTCTCGCGCATGTTCTAAAGTCAAGGACTCAGGATGAGTCTTCAACGCTTTAATATCGGGAACTTCTATACTCGGTGTAGTCTCCTCCATCTGACTCCAAATTGATTGCTGAAATATCAAACAACAAGAGAGAATGACAAGGATTGTTACAACCAAGTTAAAACTGAGTTTCACATTAACCTCCATAAATGGTATGAAACTTGTTTATTGCGGTGGTACCGCTATCTACTATATTAACTATGTTTTGCTCTTTTACCTCTGATTTTTCAAATTTCCCCAAACTACTGGCAACTTACCGCGTGAGGTTACATCTAAATATGCTGATTCACTTGCTAACCAATTTATCACGTTTTCTGTAAGTTGTTCTAACTGGTCTCTACTTTTATTATTTGCATGGTAATTTGGAAGACGCCAATTCATATTAAACACTTTGCCGTCTCCAGTTTTCCAATAACCAAATGCCCCAATCCTGTCCGCATAATTTGTTCCGCGCTCCCATGCATGGGCAAGTGTATTGATATTCTTAGCCAATCTGTCGAAGTAGTCAGCAATTCTTGGAAACCCACTCGAATTGACCTGAACCCAATCATCCACTTGTGGTGTATTTCCATCAACATTCTCAAGTCCTTCAACCAAACCCATATCAAGCGTCTCTTGTAGTACGATAATACCAACGTTACTTCCATCGTCTAATACAGGAGGAAACTGCCGTGGTTGAGCAGCTTCCAAACCCATTGTTGTAACATAACGTACTGCTCCACCAGTCAACAAAATTGCACCGCCACTTTCGGCATAGTCCAATAACGCATCAATTTCTGCATTGGACAACTCACCAGGATCGGTATCTCCATCGTTCCACCAAACGACTGCGTATTTTTTTAAATTATCACTC
>VYFM01000400.1 GCA_009842375.1 Candidatus Poribacteria bacterium
GTCATAATTTAGAGGGAACTTATAGGATCGGAATTATGTTACTTATTTTTCGCAAGATGATATACCTCAATTTCTCGAACTTGAGCAATTGAAGGTCGCACCACCCTATAATGTGGAAGGTATTGGTCCCCAAAAGATGTTCGTTGGTCAACTACTTTGTCTCCCGGTTCCTTTTTAAGTTTATTCACAACAACATCGTCCACAGTCCGCGTCACGGTAACCCGAATCATCTGTGTATGAAAGTTCAACCTGTCAAAAACGAACATCGCTTGTGCGCGTTTACCATCAAGTTCACGCCGCTGAATTACGGAGTCGAATGTCTCCCACGAATCTGTTTCAGGATTGAGGTAATACATCTTAAATCGGAATAAGTTGCCGTTGTGTAAGATGATTTTACGGACCGGTTGGACATCAGTAAATTTGATGATAAAGTGGCGTTCATTTGTTGCGGGGAGAGTTGCTACAGTTTCAAGGTTGCCATCGTTCAAACCAGGGTGGTTTGCTTCTGTCCCGTAATTGGCACTTGCAATATTTTCGCTATACTGCGTTGATAATACATGAGTCAGTCTACAACCACTGATACTCAGAAAGATAAAAAGTATGCAAATACTTGTAAAATACCTCATTCTGTTTCCTCCAGAAATTCCACATCAAAATGGTCAACAATGCCCATAATGAGTTCACGGATAGGTGCGTTCTCTATACCAAAGACCTCTTGTGCTACGCCAGGACCTGCACCTACAATTACCGTATCACCTTCACCTGCGCCAACATAATCAACTGCAATCGTTGGTGTGCGAACAAGCTCTGATCGGACACTTAACGGTTGGACAAGTAGTAATGTCCTATTTTCATACGCTGGATGTTTAAGCACTGAAACGACTTTACCAATAACTTTCGCTAAGTACATACTATTATTTATCTCACAAGGCGTTAGGATAACGTTTAACTCGATTTTTCAAGTAGCGAGACAGAATCCACAAGACCAACGATCGCTACATCCACTGGCATTCGTCTCCCAGGTACCACTCCCACTGCATCACCACCCGTAACCATATAGACTATTTCACCCTCTCCAGCGTCTTGTAACGTATCCACTGCGACAAGAGGTTCTGAAATAGGGGTGTGTGTTTCATCCAAAGGTTGCACGATGAGAAGACGTGTCCCTTCCAAACTCGGATCTTTTCGTGTTGCTACTACGGTTCCAATAACTTTTCCTATATCCATTAGTATTATCTCAATTTCATTTAATTCATAAAATCTAAAAATGTTATTTGATATTATACTCGTTTAACTTGGTGTGCAGTGTGTTTCGATTGATCCCCAAAATCTCTGACGCTTTACTGCGGTTACCCTCTGTATGTTTTAGGACAATTTCAAAGAGAGGTTTCTCAAAAATAGTACGAATCTCAGCATATAATTGTCCAGCATCCGTTCCTGATTCCAGATATTCTGCGACCTGTCCTTGGAGAAGCGAGTATAACTGTTGATCTAAGTTTTGGTTATCTATGGTGCTATCCGAAAACGGTTTGTCAAAAATCTCTGAAAAATGTTCTGTGAGTAACATTTGTCCGGCACACATAACAAGGGCACGTTTAATCGCGTTCTCAAGTTCACGTACATTTCCGGGCCATTCATACTCAGTCAATTTCTGTATTGTATCAGAAGAAATTCCTATTTTAGGGAGTTGATACTCCTGGGCAAATTGACTTGTAAAAAGATCAATTAGAACTGGAATGTCCTCTTTACGTTCCCTGAGAGGTGGCAGTGATATAGGGATAACATTCAAACGGTAATAGAGATCATCTCGGAATGATTTTTGTGCAACTGCTGTATCAAGTTGTCGATTCGTTGCAGCAATGATACGTACATTCACAGGACGAGTCTTATTACTACCCACCGGTTCTATTTCCCGTTCCTGAAGTACACGTAACAACTTCATCTGCACTTCAATAGGCAATTCTCCGACTTCGTCAAGAAAAATAGTCCCAGTATCCGCCTGCTCAAACTTGCCTTTCCGGTCAGTATGTGCATCTGTAAAAGCACCTTTGACATGCCCAAAAAGCGTGCTTTCTATAAGACTTGATGGTATCGCACTACAATCCACCACGACAAACGGATTGTCACTACGTGGACTATTTTGATGAATCAAATCTGCAACTAATTCCTTTCCAGTACCACTTTCACCCATAATTAGCACGGTTTCGTCACTGACAGCAGCACGTCCAATTATCTGATAAACAATTTGCATAGCAGGACATTGTCCCACCATTCTAACTTGCCCATCAATTGACTGAGCGGTTTGTGCAACACCGATTTCTGTTTCCTCTTTTGTAATACTTGCTGCTGATGCTGCACGATCTACCAGATCAAGCAATTCAATTCTATCAACAGGTTTCGTAAGGTAACTATATGCCTGACGTTTCGCTGCTTCAATAGCGGTTTGTGTTGTTCCATGCCCAGTAATAACAATAATTGCTGCTGATGGATTCAGTTCCTGGATAGATTCTATCAATTCCAATCCATCGGCATCTCCCAAGAAGATATCCAGCAGAATGACATCAAATTCATTCTGTTGAACACAATCAATAGCCTCTTTCCCATTTCGTGCCTTGGCTGTGTCATATCCTGCCTTATTAAGAGCAGCACTTAGGATTGAACGTAGGCTGTTGTCGTCATCGGCAATTAGGACTGAATAGGACATATTTTTTGCTTACCTTGTGGTTATAGGTCATTGTATATATCAAACTAATGTGCGCTGGGAAGCGATATAGTAAAAGCGGTACCGGTTGATAGATTAGCATCAACTTCAACACTTCCTTCATGTAATGCTAAGATTTTTTGACTAATATAAAGTCCAAGTCCTGTTCCCTTCTGTTTTGTTGTGTAGAAGGCATCAAAAAGATGTGGTAACTCGTTAGGGGCAATACCGGGACCTGTGTCTTGTATACAAATGTTTACGGTTTTAGATTCTTTTTGTGTGTATGTCTTTATAGTTAACGTCCCACCGATTTCCATCGCTTCAATCGCGTTAGAAAAAAGGTTGAAAATAACTTGTGTAATACCGTCCTGATTGACGTTCACAGATGGACATTCCGCATAATCCCGGACGACATCAATATTATGTCGATCTAATTCCGGTTGATATGTTGACAGACAATTATCCAATAATTTGTCAATTTTGCAGAGTTCTGCATTCGCTATTGCGGGTTTACCAAAGGCGAGTAACTGTTCAATAGATCGGTTAAGCCGATCAACTTCTTTGATAATGATTGAAGTATACTCGTCGATTTCTGCTTGTTCATCTTTGGGCAATGGGGCGAACCTGTCTGTAGGTTCACTGAGAAGTTGGGTTGCCAATCGAATACTCCCAAGTGGATTTCGGACTTCGTGTGCAATTGTCGTTACCAATTTACCGAGTGCTGCCAAACGTTCCGATTGAACCAATGCATCAATTGTCTGCTTGATTTTAACCCGCTGCGCGATGATAGACGCAATGATTGTTAATACCTGTTCGTCTTCGGCAGCAGAGAGTTCATCCTTTGCTTTGTCAATAATCAAAGTACCGATGACCCGTTCCTCTACAAAGATAGGTATTACCCAAAATGCAATGTTATCTTTGGACTCAACCCGTTCAGGCGAAAAGAGTTTCACAGAAGTACGAGGAATACGGTATTGTGGAACACCCTTTGCTTTCCCCTCTGCTAAAACCTCTTTTTCAATTTCCTCTATCTGGTGGTCAGTCCCGCGTTTCTGTTCCGCTGGTGTTAGTCCCAAAACCGCATTCACTGTTTTTACTACTTGCCCATTTTCATATAGGTTCAGAGTACCGCGATAGATTCCAAGACGTTCAGAAAGGATTTCAATAATGCGATGAAAGAGTTCTTCAAGTTCAAGCGCAGCATTTGCTGCTTGGCTCACCTCAGAAACAATAATTAGGTCGCGTACCCTTTTTTCTAAGGTCGTCTTTTCGCTACTGACCTTGTCAATTTCTTTCGCGCGATCCAAACGCTGGATCCGCAGTTGACGAATCGTCCTAACAAAAACAGACGCTATAATTGGATATAGAAACGCTACTACAAAACTCTCTATCTGTTTTGGGTGCTGCAACGCATACACCCAATTGGCAGCTGTTGTCAATCCAATAAGTATATTCTGGTTCCGAGAACTTTCGTATATAGCGGCTATCAACATCGCACCGTAGTAAAGGTGTGAAACGGTAAAATAGTAGTGAGACGCACCCGATACATATATAATGAAATTGGCACATAGCACACCGAGTGCTAAAAATAGAGTTTTCATGAGATGCCTGCGTGCCGTTCAAAGGTTACGATCACTGCCACAAATGGTTTAACGCTGTTACACTTTTAAGAAATTCGCTAACATTTTTAATCCGACGCGTCCGCTTTTTTCCAAATGAAATTGTGTTGCGATGAGATTGTTATGTGCAATTGCACTACAGAACTCAAGACCGTAAATTGTTTTTCCAATGATAGTATCCACCATCTTTGGCACAGGATAATAGGAATTGACGAAGTAAAAGTGCGCGGGATTAGGCACACCTTCAAAGATTTTATGTTCTTGAACCTGTTGAACTTCGTTCCATCCAATTTGTGGAACTTTGAGTCCGTTTTGAGTAGGATACTTTTTCACGTGTCCGGGAAGCAGCCCAAGGCAGTCGGTATCCTCCTCCTCACTATGTTCAAACAGGATTTGGATGCCGATACAGATCCCTAACATCGGTTTGCCGGACTCATAAAATTTGGCAAGAACATCGTCAAGTGATCGTTTCTGCAGATTTCCCATAGTTGCTTTTGCAGCACCGACTCCTGGGAAGATCACGCGTTCTGCATCAAGAATGGTTTTGGCATCATCAGTAATTTCGTTCTCATAACCGAGATGATCCAGTGCACGCGCAACACTTGTAAGGTTACCCGCTTTGTAGTCTATAATTGCAATCATTTGTGTTTAGAGAGTATTTTCCAACAGTTCTATAGGAATGTTCTATTTATTTTCTACAGGTTTGTATATTTCAAGAATCAAGTGTCTGAAGTTGTTTGTGAAGGTTCGCCATCTCAATTGCGGTTACCGCTGCTTCAGCACCTTTGTTTCCTGACTTCGTTCCTGCACGTTCAATCGCTTGCTCAATCGTATCTGTAGTGATAATTCCGTTGATAATCGGAATACCAGTTTGCAATGAAACTTGCGCGATGCCTTTAGCACTTTCACCAGCAACGTAATCAAAGTGGGGTGTAGCACCACGAATTACCGCACCGACACAGATAAGCGCATCGTATCGTTCACTTTCAGCAAGTTGTTTCGCAATACTTGGCGTTTCAAAAGCACCAGGAACCCATATAACATCTACTTCATCTAAATCGCCACCGTGACGTTTAATGGCATCCAGTGCACCATCCAAAAGTTTTGTTGTGATGAAACTATTAAACCGACTTACAACAATACCGAATTTGAGCCCGGTACTATTGAGGTTACCTTCGTATATGTTTGGCATAATGATTATATCCTAACGGGAGATTGGCTTGTGTGGTTTAGAGGAGATGTCCAAGTTTCGTTCGCTTCGTCTGCAGATAACGTTGATTATAAGGATTCGGTGTTGTTTGCAAGGGGATCTGTTCCACAATTTCTAATCCATACCCTGAAAGCCCCTTGACTTTGTGCGGGTTATTTGTCATCAACCGCATTTTTTCTACACCTAAATCAACGAGAATTTGTGCACCAATACCGTAATCGCGCAAATCTGGTGGGAACCCGAGGCGTTCATTTGCTTCAACGGTATCTAAGCCTTCATTATCTTGAAGATGATACGCACGAATTTTGTTTTTGAGCCCCATGCCCCTACCTTCTTGACGCATATACAGTAAGACTCCTCGTCCCTCTTTCTCAATGTTTTGCAGTGCAATTTGGAGTTGCTCACCACAATCACAACGAAGTGAACCGAATACATCGCCTGTCAAGCACTGCGAATGCACACGCACTAATAGAGGACCACCACCGACAATTTTCCCTTTGGTTAACGCAATATGGGTATCAGCAGGTTCACCCGGTGTTGGTTCGCCATCAACGTTGCTTTCATAAGCGTGGAGTTTGAACTCTCCCTGATCAGTTGGAATGGATGCAGTTGAAACCTGCTTAATCAAAGTTTCAGTTCTTCTGCGATATGCAATAAGGTCAGAGATAGTTATAATCTTAAGGTTGTGTTGTTTTGCGAATTCAAATAATTCGGGTACACGTGCCATCGTCCCATCATCGTTGAGAACTTCACACAGAACACCGGCAGGATATAATCCGGCAAGCCGTGCTAAATCCACCGTTGCCTCCGTATGTCCTGCTCTGCGAAGCACACCCCCCGGTTTTGCCTCCAACGGAAAGATATGCCCTGGTCTTACAAAATCGGATGGCACAGCGTCTTTATCAACAAATTTCTGAATGGTATACGCGCGCTCTTGGGCAGATATCCCGGTGGTGACCTCCTTCGCGTCGATTGTCACAGTAAATGCGGTCTGCATCTGTGCAGTATTGTCAACGACCATGGGATTAAGTTGGAGTTCAACGAGTCGTTCCGTACAAGTGGGAAGACAAATCAACCCACGCCCGTGTTTTGCCATAAAGTTGATGGATTCTGCTGTTACCTTTTCCGCAGCCATGATGAGATCACCTTCGTTTTCACGGTCAGGTTCGTCAACAACGATTATCATCTCACCAGCTTTAATCGCGGATAATGAATCAGGAATGGTACTAAATTTCATGATTTATGCTTCGCTTCCGTTCTTTATCCGTATCCATGTTTTTGTAAGAATTCTAAATCAAGTGTCTGCGATGGTGGTATCTGGTTTTGCATGAGCGTTTCAATATAACGTGCCATCACATCAACTTCAATGTTCACGTTACCACCGTTATATTTTTCCCCAAGGGTTGTAACTTCTAAGGTGTGCGGAATGAGTGCCACCTCAAATTTATTATCAAACACGTTTGCAATGGTTAAACTCACACCATCAACAGCAATTGAGCCTTTATATGCGATGTAGGGTTTCACTTTTGGACTTACTGTTACCTGCATAATTGAAGAAGTGCCTTCGTTTTTCCATCCGCTGATAGTAGCGATTTCATCCACATGACCTAACACCAAGTGTCCACCAAGTCTATCACCCAATCGCAGGGAACGTTCCAGATTCACACAGGTACCAACTTTGCACGAACGCAAGGTAGTTCTACGACATGTCTCTTCGCTAATATCTGCGACGAATCCATTCTGCTCAATATCCCGCACTGTCAGACATGGACCATCAACTGCGATGCTATCACCCACCTTGGTATCTTCCAGCACCTTTTCTGCATTGATTTGGACAGTTATCCCACTGGATTTCGGATGTACTTCAGCAATCGTTCCAATTTCTTCTATAATTCCGGTAAACATTATTTGTCGAAATACCCCTCAATCAATATGTCACGATCAAGTTGAGTGATTGTGATCCGTTCCAATTCGGGTGCGTCAATCAAACGTTCGATACCTTTACCATCAAATACACCTGGTGCCTCATGTCCTCCGATAAATTTGGGTGCGACAAAACACATCACCTTATCCACAACACCCGATGCAAGGGCACTTGAATTGACCTTTCCACCACCCTCTACCAAAACACTTGTGATGCCGCGCGCTCCTAATGTTTCCATCAAAGTCTTAAAACAGACCTGTCCTTCATTAGCAGGTATAACTATAACTTCTGCATCTGCTATTTTCAAAAGAGCGACATTATTGGAAGTTGCTTGCGGTGTAACAGCAATAATGACACCGGCATCGCTTTCCGGGTTGAAGATCTTTGCTGATGTAGGCGTTCTTCCGTGCGAATCCAAAACAATCCGAATTGCGTCTTTACCCTTTTTGTTTGGCAATCTTGTCGTTAGATCAGGATTATCACTAAAAATGGTTCCGATCCCAACGAGTACGGCATCTACTTCATCGCGTAATTCGTGTGCTTTCTGACGTGATGCTTCGGACGTAATCCACTGTGATTCCCCTATGGATGTCGCGATTTTTCCATCAAGACTCATCGCTGTTTTCAATATAACAAATGGATATCCAGTTTTCACATGTTTCATATAAGTCTCATTTAGTTTAATTGCTTCTGTTTCACATACTCCTACGTTAACTGTTATACCTGCTTCTTCTAATTGCTGTATGCCTTTTCCCGCTACCTTTGGATTCGGGTCACTATGTGCAGCGTAAACTTGTACTATCCCAGCTTGTATAATTGCGTCAGTACAAGGCGGTGTTCGTCCCCAATGGCAACACGGTTCAAGGTTTACGTATAAGGTTCCACCGTTCGCTTTCTCTTCAGCTGCGCGCAAGGCATGGACTTCTGCGTGTGGTTCGCCTGCTTTCTGATGGTAGCCTTCCCCTACAATCTTTCCAGCATTAACAATCACCGCACCGACAAGCGGGTTTGGACTTGTACGTCCTTTGCCACGTTCAGCCAAATTTAACACACGGTTCATAAACGCTATATGCGTCTTGTTCATCGCAATGTATCACCTACAATGCTTGCATATAAGTATACCACAAATTTACTGCAATTCAAAATCATTTTTAGAGCTATCAACTGCCTTCAAGCATTCAATTACCTCAGTATGATCAACCAAATCAAACTGATGCGTCCCAATATACATATACCGAATAGTCCCGAGTTTGTCAATGATAAAGGTTGCTGGTCTGGCAATATTATATGCCTCAAAACTGAGCCAGTGATATACACCATAACTCTTGATGACACTCCGATCTTTGTCTACCAATAACGGAAACATAATTCCGTTCCGTTCAGCAAACCCGCGTAGTTCCCGGGGCCACTGTCCTGCAATTGCTAAAGGTGTAGCGTTACAATTTGCGTAATCATCAGCATGTTCCTGTACCGCAGTCAACTGACGGCGACTGTTTGGTCACCATGTCCCTCTAAAGAATGTCAAAATCACGTGATGTTCGTCTCGATAAGAGGCAAGTGACACATTTTGCCGTCGATGTGACGGTAGCAAAAATAAAGGGGCGGTATCACCGATGTTAAGTATCTTGTTTTTACGTGGCATGAGGTAATTTTCGCAGAAATTAGGGGTTGTGTCAAGCGGGAAATCTGAATCGCTGATTACCCAAATACACGGACTACGGGTATTGAAGTTGCTATACCTGCAAACTTGAAATCCCCTATGTTAGAGTATCTGCGGGGCTATGGCAAAATCAACAGGGAGCCCATAAAATGTCGTGATAACACTGCCTCGGAAACCGAAGAAGGTGTTCAGTGCTTTTGTCGCACACTTTCCATAAGCTGCCAAAGTGCCAGTGCCATCAGCACATTTGAGAGGAGATGTAGAAGTAGGCACGCGTTTGAAATCACAAACCAGGATAGGAAAACTATCTACAGTCTATCTCATAAATTGTCTTCCTGATCTTTTGCAGAAAATCATATCTTCATCGTAGGGGCGAGGTTGCCTCGCCAAAAAAGAAAGTGTGCTTCTAATCGGGCGGGGAGACCCCGCCCCTACGCAACAGTATCAAATCTTTACACACCCATCAAATTCTTATGCTTGATTTCAACCTATAATCCTGTTATAATGTTCCCACCGAATACCTATATACATATCAACGAACCTTTCCTAATTTAGATTATAGTGAACTTTGAATTTATTGGGACACTATGATAACCTATTTTGAACATATCTACAATTGAAGTTGTAGCACAAACTGTTAGTTTGCGCTACAGAAGTGTCCCATTAATTATAGATTTTACTATAAATTTAATCTTTTCTACTTTTCAACTAATTTTATGCAACCTTTTTGTCTTAAACAGGTGTCTTTGCGTCACGAGACAATTTGTTTTGGAGAAAACGCATGAAAAACAATGACAGTGAACTAATACATAGAATAC
>VYFM01000010.1:0-6629 GCA_009842375.1 Candidatus Poribacteria bacterium
CCATAAAACATATCGTAGGGGCGGGGTTGACCCGCCCGAATAATACCGATATAATAAATTAATCTGCATTTAGTTTGTGCTACATAAGTAGCAATTTAGGTTATAATGGAAACAAATGTACTTGAAATAGGAGACACAATATGGCAAACAGTCCAATCCTAAAAGGCGAACCTTTTAGTGAAGAGAAGACAAGAGAGATTGCTGAACAATTCTTCCGTGATGGGTTCGTTTATTTACCGGGTGTGCTGACACATGATGAAGTAACAGCACTACGAGAAAAAACGGATGCATTTTTTGATGATCCAGAACTTGCAGAGAGAACTAACCCTCACCTTGCAGATGTTCGATATATTCAAATGGGTTCACATGCTGAATCAGGTGAGACGTTACCCTTCATTTTACGAAACACAATTGAATTAGATCCTATCTTTCGTGATATGCTTCTTCGCGAACCGATTTTGAGTTTAGCTGAAGCTATAGTAGGTGAGAATTGTAAGTTTTGTGGTCAAAATGTGTTACGTAATCTACCCGGTTTGTCTATAAGTACTTGGCATGTGGACGGTTCGGTACACTTTCCGGTAACAGAAAAAATGCCACGTCATGACCCACGTTTACGTATGCCTGTAATGTGGTTTACAGTGCAGATGGCACTCAGTGATATTGATACACTGGAAGAAGGACCCACTCAATATGTCCGGGGTAGTCATTATTCTGGTAGAGGACCAAACACACAAGAAAATCCAGAATTTGAAGGTAATAAGCCAGAATCTATCTTTTGTAAAGCAGGTGATATTTATCTACAAGATCCTCAGTGTTGGCATCGTGGTGCACCAAACCTTTCCAATAAAACACGTTATATTATACAATCACAATATGCAGCCTATTGGGCATATTGGCGGTTTAGCCTGTGTAACGATGTACCTGTCGCTGATGATGATCTTGAAAATTCAAGTGATCGCCTATTAAACCTATTAGGACGCAGTCGAACAACAGCATAATACTACAATTCTACTGAGGATTTATTCATGTCCAATACTCCTTTGCATTTCAAGACAATTACAGAAATAGCGAAACTAATTGAATCTAAAGAGTTGTCACCAGTTGAACTGACTTCTGTAATGTTGGAGAGAATTCAACAACACGACAGCAGGTTCAAGAGTTATGCAACTGTAATGTCAGAACAAGCAATGGCAGCTGCACAGAATGCCGAAAAAGAGATCTCTGCAGGAGAATATCGTGGACCTTTACACGGTGTTCCTATAGGTGTTAAGGATCTATGCTTTACGAAGGGTATTCCCACAATGGGTGGTGCAAAAGTCCTGAAAAACCATGTGCCAGATTATGATTGCACAGTTGTCCAAAGACTCAAATCCGCGGGAGCAATATTGCTCGGTAAACTCAATCTCACAGAAGGAGCAATGGGTGGTTACAATCCAGAATTTGACATTCCGATAAACCCGTGGAATCCTGACAGATGGACAGGTTCATCATCAAGTGGTTCAGGTGTTGCAACTGCTGCGGGTCTGTGTTCCGGTTCAATTGGAAGTGACACAGGCGGTTCAATCCGCTTTCCGTCTGCTGCCTGTGGTATCGTTGGAATAAAACCGACTTATGGTAGAGTAAGCAGGTCCGGTGTACTCGCGCTTGCTGAATCTATGGATCATGTCGGTCCAATGACCCGAAGCGTTGCAGATGCAGGGATTATGCTTGAAGCAATTGCAGGATATGACACAAACGATCCGACTTCACTGTCAGACCCTGTACCCGCAATGCTTGAAGGAATAGGTAAGAGTATTGAAGGGGTACGAATAGGATTTGACGAGAATTATGCGACTAAGGATGTTGACACAGAACTTGCCATGGCGGTATCCGATGGTGTGAAATTACTGCAAGATTTGGGTGCAGAAATAGTTGATGCAGCATTGCCTGATATGGATGAGTATGTATTGGCATGGCCTACAATCTGTTCAGCAGAATCAGTGGCAGCTCATGCAGCTACCTATCCATCAAAAAGAGACAATTACGGACCTTGGTTTCAAGATTGGCTGGATATGGGAGCGGATGTGACAGGTGCTGGGTATGCTGAAGCGAATAAATTGAGATCCGCATGCACAGGACATCTCAGACAGATATTCCAAGACATTGATGTGTTGGTATGTCCATCAATGGCTGCACCACCCCATAAGGTTTCACCTGAGTTGTTGTATGGACCTAAAGAGACCAGACCGACATGGTTTCAAAGATTCACTGCACCGTTTGACTATAACGGTGCACCGACGTTATCTGTTCCATGTGGTTTTAACAGCGAAGAATTACCGTTGAGCATTCAATTTGTTGGTAAGCATTTGTCAGAACCGTTGTTGTGTCAAGTTGGTCACGCTTATGAAAGTACAACGGAATGGCATAATAGGCATCCAGATGTATAACTAAAATAGATGTTACTTCTACGTGAGATGATAGCCATCTATTGACACACAAATTCTAAATAGACTACCTCCTGCAGTGATATAGAGAACTTTACTTAAGTCCCCACGACCAAAAGCGACATTCGTGGGTAATTCTGGTGTTGGGATAAATGTCAATTCCTTTCCATTAGGAGAATAGATACCGATACCGAATCGTGTCTTATCACGAACAGCAACGTAGAGATTACCTTCGGCATCTACTTCAAACCCATCAGGACCATGTTCTGGATGATAATCTACAAGTGTTTCACGGAAAGTTGCAGTGCCATCAGATGACAAGTCGTAAGCAAGAAGTGCCATTCGTCCTGTATAAGTAGGCATGTCCTCAGGCATTTCTCGTAATGAACCACTGTCATTGCTACCAACATAGAGTGTTTTTTGATCAGGTGAAACTGCTATACCGTTTGGTTTACCTGAATCTGCTATGACAAGGTGAACTGATCCATCGGTGTCAATACGATAGACACCCATGACTGGTTGGTCAACCGATTCATGTCCAACATAACGAGGATCGGTGAAATATATTCTTCCCTGTTCATCAATCGTAAGGTCGTTAGGTGAATTGAAAGGTTTCCCTTCATATAGACCAGCGATAATATCGCTTTTTCCAGTGTCCATGTCGGTTCTGATAATTCGTCGTCCACCAAAATCTGCTCCTTCAGCAACTACTAAACAACCTTGTGCATCAAACTTCATGCCGTTAGACATGCCACTTGGTGATCTAAACACAGATGTTTCACCAGAATCAGGATGGTATCTCATTATATGACCTGCTTGCATATCTGCTTGATGTGTAAAGGTGATGTCACTGAAATAGACTGTATTGTCTGGTGCGACAGTTGGTCCTTCTGTAAAGTGTGCTTCCCCAAACACTTCCTCTAATTCTGAGTCATGTGGAATTATATTTTTTACCTCTTTATCCAGAGTATTTGACATATCGATCTCCTTTCTATTGTATTATCTTACTCGTAGTAGTAATTTTTGCGGTTTTCGTGACATCACCTTCTGATGTTGCATCAACATTTACGATATGATTGCCAACTTTTCTTGGTAATGTCAATATTACTTCAGATGAGGCGCGAGGTGCAAGTGAAACCGATGTCTGACTTAACTTTGCACCGTTGTTTCCAGAGGACACCAATTTTATAGTGTCGTTAATAGTGCCAGTGTTAGTAACTGTAAGAATGTAGCGGATATCTTCATTTGGATTTATCGACTCATCGGTTATATCTGCAACCCCTGCAATTGAAACATCATAAAAACCTATCTCTGTATTCGTTATATGAGGTAGTTTTCCAATTTCTTTTTCACTGAGA
This sequence comes from Candidatus Poribacteria bacterium, assembly GCA_009842375.1. Taxonomy (GTDB): domain Bacteria; phylum Poribacteria; class WGA-4E; order WGA-4E; family WGA-3G; genus MSPOR6. The sequence continues at coordinate 3,782 of VYFM01000010.1, forward strand.
ACTCTGTTGTAAAGTCGGACATCATCTACCAAACCCCTCCAAGCTATGTGATTACCCAGACTTCCCTTTCCGATAACCAACCTATCAGATCCAGTCAGTTTTCCTTGTTTTGCAGGACTGTTGAATGTAGGTTGATCAAGGACACCGTTGATGTATAGTTTCAGTTGCTGTCCACTTCCCCATGTCAATGTAATATGTTGCCATTCAGTAGTTTGCATATTACTTGCACTCTCATACGTCTGAATACCACTCGTTGTTTTTATGGTTGCTTTGATAACGTCCGTACCACCACCCTTTGAACCAGTTGCATCGTAACGTAAAGAGAAAGACTGTTCTTTTTTGTTAGGTCTTCTTGATGAAATAAATCCTCTGTCGGTGTTTATTTGATTTGATTTTACCCAAAGGGCAATTGTAAAAGCAGTAAGATCGTTTATGAGGTCTGCGCCATTTTCTATAGTAGCAGCATGTTTCCAAGTAGTTCCTAATGCCCCTCCAATTTTCCCTCTGTTAGGATGTAAGATAACACCTTCTTTTAGTTTAGCATGGTGTTTGTTTCCAATAGAATTGAATGCATAAGGTCCTTTTGCTTTATCCAATGTCCAATAACCAATTAATCCATCTTGAGGGGTAATCGCATTTATAGAGATGTCCAATACCATATTAGGCTGCACCCCATCTAATGATACCCACTTACCCCAAGTTGCTCCTCCAACAATATCTGCAGTATTAACTTTTACCCTGTTGTTCTTTAGTGTTTCCCCGAAGGTGGTGAATTTTGCTATCTCATTCTTACCTGATAAAAACTCACCACTATGTAGTATAGTAGCACCTGTGATATATCTTGCAAGATACAGACTGTCAGGATCAGTAATTTCAAAAAAGTAATGAGGGTTGTTTGGTGGATATGCTATAGATGACGGATACATCTTGATTTTTGCTTCTGTATCGTTATTTGTTTCTATTCGATTTGGGTTGAAGTATCTGTTAACATCCAACCATCTTGCAGCATATTTTGAAATGCCTTTCATTCCTCCATATCCGTGTGGCAGTCCAAATGCATGTCCGAGTTCATGTGCTGTAACCCCAACATTCAAACAACCACTTGAAGCGGGAAGGATAATACGTTTTCCCGGATATGCTAAACCACATGCGTTCTTTAATAGGACTTTTTTGCTTATATCTAATGCAACAAATACAACCGTTTTGTTATACTTGTAGAGTTTCTTATCAATTTCTCTAAATGCTTTCGCAGGATTCTTCCAATATTTGGCATCTTCCTGTTTTCCTATCACATGGTGAACGACTGCCTTACCGATATTGTCTGTTTCATACTGAAATGTCTTCCTACCAAACCCATGTTTCTCCATCTCATTTGCATAAAATTGTTGTGCCTTCCTAATCAAATCCTCCATTTTTTCATTTATATTTGGTTGTGCAACACGGTCGTTTGGAAGAAAGTAAAAGAGCTTAACAATATAATCTGTGGAGGAATCTTGTTGTGCAAAACTGGGTAATATTAAAAGAAATACCAAGGTGATGGAAAGCAAAGTAAATTTATTTTTCATTGTTTAGCCCTACAATGAGTTGTTTTGAATAGTTGTTGCATAGATATTGATGATTAATGCACTTATTTGTTATCATTATTTGTATCTATTCCATCGGATGAGGACCGTTTGAAGTCACGCTCTGTCTTGCATGTGCATATACTGCGTCTTGAATTTCAAGAATCCGGACTGCTTCAGTAACCGACGGTTCAAAAATTGCACCCTCTCTAATTGCGTCAAATGCTTTGTCCATTACACATCGAATTCTTGCACCATGTGAAATGTCCTCGCTGAACTGAACACCTTCGGTTGTGTGAACTTCAATCAACGGTTCACCATTCTTGCCATACTGTTCAAATACGGATGCTTTTGTTCCGATAAACCTGAAGAAGTGATCACCTCCACGCTTACCAGCAGGATAAGTATATCCGGACTCTACAATACCAGTGCAACCGTTCTCAGATCTAAGAACACCAATCCCACTATCTTCAATCACACGACCATACATTGCATTGGACATCACCGCACCAACAACCGTAATCTCCTGATCACCAACAAACTGAAGGAATGTATCAATACCGTGCGCTGCTTCAACTGCCCAGCATCCACCACCAGATATGCTCGGATCGTTATGCCAATAGGATGGAGTTGGGTCATAGCGTGATGGGGGACCGTTGTTTAATCTGCTGTTATACAGAACAAGTTCCCCTAAACTGCCATCATCAAGCATTTCTTGGACAAGATTCACTATTTTGCTTGCACGATTTGGCAACACAAGCGCGCTAAATACGTCATGTTTTACAGAAGCCTCTGCTGCTGGACGTAGTCGGTCTGCACAATCAGCAAACGGTTTATCAAGTAGATACGGGATACGTCGGTCTACACATGCTTGAACATGAGATGGGATTTCGGTGTGTTTACCTGCGACAAGTGCCGCATCTGGTTTCGTAGCGTCCAGACAATTACCCGCAGTATCAAAGGCTGGAGATTGAAAGTAATTTGCTAACTGTTCTCGTGGTGAATGCTCTGCATCCATGACACCAACGATTTCGTGTCCAAGTGATTGTGCTGTATTTGCCATACTCCGTCCGTGATGGCTATAAGAAAGAACTACAATTTTCATGTTTTGTCTCAATAGATGTAATAGAATGAATAGTTCGGATATTCATAGTCGTTTTGTAGCATAGTTTGTTGTATTCTAACCCAGATAGTAAAACTTTGCCTACTTAGGATTCAATTTGTTAGAGAGTTTGTTAGGTAACTGACTAACTTTTGCAATAAACGATTATGACGCTCCTTTGAAA
>VYFM01000010.1:6639-9802 GCA_009842375.1 Candidatus Poribacteria bacterium
CCTTTGAAATGGTCCCAAGTGTCCCGCGGACTAATCGCTGCGGAACTACTCCCAGAAAACTGAGTCGAATCAAAGATTCGGAGTGTAGTCCACTTGATGCAAAATCAACATCTGCAGGAGAGATAATCTCATCGAAATCAGGGATAATTTGGTTTAGTTGTGTACTTATGCCACAAACAAGTAGGTCTTGGTAGGGTAAAGGCATTTCGCGTAGAACAATCGCAGGTCTATACTTTAGTTCTGCATCTGATTGGAACAACGGCGTAAGAATCACATTACTTTCCTTCATAGTCAGGATTTACCCATCTGAGCATGTCAGTTGTGTACTCTGGTTCGTCTTCTCCGTATGCCTGTGAAAGCATCTGCATAGAGAAATGGTACCATGCATCGCGTTCTGTCATATCTTTTTCGGTTTCATATTTCTTAATAAGAGCATCTACTACTTCCATCAATGATGCCAATGGGTGATTTTCGCTTTTACCTACGATAGCAATTAAATCATTCCGGACAACAGAAAGTCTATCATAGTCATTTTCTGTGTGTGGAACAAAAACAATTGAGGCAAGCTGCGACCATATATCTTGAATATTTTGTATTTCAGGCATTATGTTAACTCCTTAAAAAATACACTTAAACCCAAAAATTGACAGACTACCCCACCGCATAATCATCAGGATTATCCTTACGCCAATTGGGAAGATAACCTTCTGAGTGACCATATCCGTAGGATGGTCCAATCTGATTTGGACTTGACCAGGGCCAAGCTTGCCCACCGATAAGACGGAATTCATCACCTTTACCACATAACCAATAGAACATGTGTGCTACATATCGAGCAACACCGTGTCCACCATACGGTGCCATTTGAAAATCAAAATCCGGTTCCTGTATCCAATCACGTGTTGGTGGTTCTGTTCGCCAATAACTGTACTTCAACATGTGTCGTAAACCCGTTGCCGAGGATTCGCCACGTCGGTGCATGATACTTTGTGAATGGATAACGAATGAACCTGCTGGACCATCGCTTGAAAAGCCTCTCTCAGTAATGTCTCGACTCTTTGGTGAAGTATGTGAACTGGGAAGAAGTTCTGTTGGTCCCATTTCCAACGGTGTATCTTGTGGAAAATAAAACACCTCTACAAAATTGGTTTCTGGTCCAAAAACGTGATCAGCATCGTAATGCCAAGGTTGTGCTTCCATCGGACATTCAACGCGATGATTACTCACCAATACAGGTAACCCAACATTCTTTCCTAAAAGTGACCGCAATGCACCAGCGAGTTCTTTATTAAGAAGCACATGTTCAATATACCAATCCTCAAGCATAATGGAACTCGGTTCATGTGTATCACGCATTCGCTCTAAATCAGCATGTGTCATGCCATCTGGAATATAAATAGGATTTATCGGAATATCTCCATTGAGATAATCACATGTGCGTTGGTTAATTTCATCAGGGACAACACCTTGTAGTTGTAGATACCCATCATGACAATACTGCAACACCTGTGTATCGGTGAGTGTTGGTTTACAGTCAAAGGTTCTATTTATTGTATCGTATTTCATCCAGATCACCTATATTCTATGGAATTAGTTGTGGTTTATAGTGGCTGGCTGCATACCAAGTTTTTCATAAGATTCTGCAGTAGGGAAAATCTTACCGGGATTGCATAATCCTGTTGGGTTGAAGATTTCCTTGACATTTGCCATGACTTGTAAATCTGCGGGACTAAAGATTAACGGCATATAATCCATTTTTTCAACACCGATGCCATGTTCGCCAGTGATTGTGCCACCTACTTCCGCACACACAGTCAATATTTCTTTATTTACATGTTCTACACGTTCACACTGGTCTTCGTCACGTTCATCAAATAGAACAATTGGATGAATATTACCATCACCTGCATGGAATACATTTGCAATAGCGATCTGATATTTTTCAGATATTTCGGAGATACGTCGTAGGACTTTTGGTAACCGAGTTCTCGGCACGACTCCATCTTGTGTTATATAGTTCGGTGCAAGTCGTCCGAAAGAACCGAATGCACTTTTTCGTGCTTTCCATAATTCCTGTCGTTCTGCATCATCTTTAGCATAATTCACTTCACGTGCATTGTGTTGTTTGAAGATTTCCAGAATTTTATCTGTTTGGTTTTGCATTCCTGCCTGTATTCCGTCAAGTTCCACGATAAGTATCGCTTCAGCATCAAGAGGAAAACCGAATTGGAATGCTTCTTCCAAAGCTTGAATAACAAGTGTATCCATCATTTCAAGGGCAGCAGGGATAATACCTTCACCTATGATAGTAGAAACAGCATTTGATGCATCGTCCATATTGTCAAAAACGGCAAGTGCTGTCTGATATGCCTGTGGATTCCGTGTTAGTCGGACAGTTGCCTTAGTTACTATACCAAACGTGCCTTCAGAACCGATCAGAACTCCGCGAAGATCATATCCCAGAACTTCCTCAACTTCCCCACCGAAGTCAATTATTTCACCATCAGGCATTACGACTTCCATACCGAGAACATGGTCAGAGGTTACGCCATATTTTAATGTGTGAGGCCCACCAGAGTTTTCAGCGATATTTCCACCAATTGTGCATGCCTTCTGGCTTGAGGGGTCAGGTGCATAGTGGTATCCTTGACTCTGCACTGCTTGTGATAAAAGAAGATTTACGACTCCCGGTTCAACAACCGCACGTTCATTTTCAATGTCTATTTCAAGAATTCGGTCCATACGATTGAGAGCAATGATAATCCCACCCTGTACAGAGAGCATCCCCCCGCTTAATCCTGTCCCTCCTCCACGAGCAATAAAAGGTGTATTGTATTTGTTTGCTAATTTGACAATATCAGAAACTTGTTGTGTTGTGTCGGCAAAGACAACAATATCTGGTAGTGCTTTAAATGACGGTGCTGCATCGCATTCATATACAGACAATGCTGTTGGGTCTGTTAGGACATTTCTTGAACCAAGTAGTTCTGTGAGTTCCGCAATGAGTTCTTCTTTTTTTTCCATAGCATTTATCCTCTACCATTCAAGTTATCAATATTATTGTAGATTACCACATTTTTGTATGTTTGTCCAATTGGAATTATAGTGAACTTTGAAATTATTGGGACATTTGATAAACCTGCATCGGAAACATAACGGACAA
>VYFM01000551.1 GCA_009842375.1 Candidatus Poribacteria bacterium
GAAGTACGTGACCTACTAATGGAACTCGGTGGGGCAATGAGCGGTGAACATGGGGATGGACTTGTCCGTAGTGAATGGATTGAGAGTATGTTCGGACCCAAAATATATCAGGCACTCCGAGAGGTAAAAAACGCTTTCGACCCTGATGGTATTATGAACCCAGGGAAAATCATTGACCCGCCACCAATGACTGAAAACCTACGATTCGGATCTAAATATGATACCATTAAAATTGACACCTATTTTGACTACTCTGCACAAGATGGATTCGGAAGAGCAATTGAGATGTGTAATGGGGTCGGAGCATGTCGCAAAACCTTAACAGGAACCATGTGTCCATCATTCATCGCTACACGGGAAGAGGAACACTCCACACGCGGAAGAGCAAACGCACTACGATCAGTAATCTCAGGGGCATTACCACACAAAGATTTCACAAGTGACAGACTTTACGATGTCCTTGATCTGTGCCTCGGTTGTAAAGCCTGTAAAGCAGAATGTCCATCAAATGTGGATATGGCAAAAATAAAATATGAAATGCTCGCACACTACCGCAAAGCAAACGGTCTCCCATTACAGAACCGACTATTCGGAGAAATTGGTTCACTCGCTGTATTAGGATCGGCATTCGCACCTATCTCAAATTGGGCAACAAATAACCCAATATCTAAATGGATCGCTGAAAAACTTATCGGTGTTGATCGTCGTAGAGATATGCCTACCTTTGTCCACCAATCTTTTGAAAAATGGTTCAGAAAACGAAAATCGCCACTTACTTCTGATAAAAAAGTCGTGTTATTTCACGACACATTTATGAATTATAGTGAACCACATATCGGCAAGGCAGCAGTCAACGTCTTAGAATCTGCTGGATATGAAGTTATTCTGCCTACGAAACAGTGTTGTGGTAGACCACTTATCTCTGAAGGTATGCTTGACAAAGCAATTGATAACGCAAATTACAATATAGAACACCTCCATAATTTCGTAGAGAAGGGGATTCCGATTGTGGGATGTGAACCAAGCTGCACTTCTGCAATAACTGACGATTACGTCGACCTAATTAACACGGACAAAGCAAAGCAAGTTGCTGAAAATACCTACTCACTGGAAGAATTTTTGCTACACCTAAATGATAAGGATGGACTTTCACTTTCATTCGGATCAGAACCACGCGATATTTTGTTACACGGACACTGCCATCAGAGAGCACTGGCAGGTATACAACCCATCCAAAAAATGCTTGAACTTCCACAAGCACATAACGTCACAGTTATCGATTCCAGCTGTTGTGGCATGGCAGGTTCATTTGGATACGAAAAATCACACTATGAACTCTCAATGAAGATCGGAGAACTTCGTCTTTTCCCCGCAATCCGTGAAAAATCCGGTGAGTTTACGCTAACAGCATCAGGTTTTTCTTGCCGACACCAGCTCGAACACGGCACAGGTATCATACCAAAACACCCAATTGAAGTCCTAAGTGAAGCGATTTCAACAAATACAGACCGGTAGACACATCCTTATATGAGGAGATATTATGTCAAAAATATATGAACCACTCGACGACTTTAAAACCGTTGATTTACCGGAAAAACAACTGCCTTTTTGGAAAATAGCAGGTCCCGGCGCAATCTTAGTCGGACTATCTATCGGGGCAGGTGAAATTGTAATATGGCCACGTATCGCTGCAGAATATGGGGCAAGCATGGTATGGGCTGCTGTCCTTGGAGTGTTCCTACAACTTTGGATAAACTTTGAGGTAGGAAGATGGACTATAGCAACAGGTGAAACCGTTTTCACAGGATATAGCCGTATCTGGCGCGGCTTTGCACCTCTGTTCATTCTACTAATCGTTATCGGATGGATCGCTCCAGGTTGGGCACGTGAATCAGGGGCAGCACTCAAAGCACTCATCTTTAACCCAAAATGGCAAGCGGATAACTTCTTGGGATCAGATACATTTTGGACAATAATTACATTCTCCGCAGCTTCCCTCATCTTATTCGGTCCAAAATTAGTCTATAAATCAGTCGAAAATACAGTTGAGATCCTTGTCGCTGTTGTAACAATCGGACTCATACTCGTCGCTATTATGGTCGGTTCTCTCGATAAATGGAAAGAATTAGGAGCAGGTATAATAAATATTGGACACAAAGACCCAAATATGTCTGTGAAAGACCTATTTATCGCACTTGTGTTCGCAGGAGCTGGCGGAACCGCAAATCTATTCTATACGTTTTACCTGCGTGACAAAAACATCGGAATGGGCGCACGAGTACCAGGACTACGAAACCCACTACGTGAACGCACTGAGAAAGTACCCGCAACAGGTTTTCTCTTCGAAGAAACTGAAGAAAACCGCAACCGATTCGCTGATTGGTGGGGTTACATAAAACGCGACCAAATACTATTTTTCTGGGCACTCAATACCTTCACGATACTGCTATTTATATTCGGAGCCCTCGCTGTTTTACACCCTGAAGGGATTGTACCCGATAAAAGTCAACTTATCTTTGACGAAGCTGACATATTAGGGAAAAGTTTCGGGGAGTTTGGAAGACGAATCTTCCTGATGGTTGGTGTCGCAACTCTTTTTGGAACTCAACTCGCACTCCTTGATGGTGTCGGACGCTCTATATCAGATGTTATTTACACCAACTTTAAAGGCGCACAAAAACGCTCATTGAGTTGGTGGTACCTTCTCATTGTAGGCATCTGGATTGTCGCAGGATGTGTGATCACTTATGTAATGGAACAACTAAATGTTAGCGGACTCGGTTTTCTATTCAGTGCAGCATATATGGGTGGTTTTGCTATGGCACTCTATGTTCCACTTACTTTGTATATGAACCGTCGCTTCTTGCCAAGTTTTGCAAAACCAAAAGCACTTTCAACTATTATGATGTTGATCGCATCTGCCGTTTACATCGGGTTTGCTATTTCAAGTATAATTTGGGAAATAAAACGACTTATTGGAGGATAAATAATGGATAAGAATGATCAGAAAGCCTTTTTTGACAACGAAGGCTATCTCGTTGTTGAAAACCTATTATCACCTACCGAAGTGAAAGAATGTCAGACTGAAATTCAACTGCTGCATCAGTTTGCAGCAGGTCAGGAATCAGAATCGGATAAGGAAAGGGCTGATGTTGCACGCAGACACGTACAGCAAGAACCCTTCGCAAAAGACAAAACACAAGGGGACAGATTACCTGTACTGCGGAAAGCAGAGAACACCCGACAATACTCAGAGGTGTTTAAGAACTTAGCACAACATCCAAACCTTGTCGCAGTTCTTCAAAACCTAATAGGAGATGATTTACTCCTCTTTAGAAGCACCCTAATGTTTAAGCCAGCATTCCACGGTTCATCGCACGGGCTGCACCAGGATTCTGCATATTGGCCCATGGAACCACCCAGATTAGTCACAGTAAGTATCACTCTCAACGATGCAACACCTGAGAACGGTTGTTTTAAAGTCGTTCCGCGTAGCCACCTATGGGGTGTTCAAGAGTGGGGTGGAATCGCTCGACAACAAGACGCAGAACTCACTGATCGCGAAGATGTCGCAAAACAGCAGATGGACGTTCCCTTGTCCGCAGGAAGTGCCCTGTTTTTCCATAGTCTCATGGTACACGGTTCAGGACCTAACGCATCTCCTAACCCAAGAAATACAGCACTCTACGCCTACTTCTCACCGGAAGTCAGGTATGTTACCAAAGATGGCAAAGGTGAACGCACCTTCCCTGTCGTAGCAGGACTAAATGGTCAAACAGAGATGAAGTTCACCGCACAAAAAGCTTCATAGATAAACCAAAGGAACGCCTATGAAGGTCGCGCTTGAAGGATACGTAGCAATTGTAACCGGCGGTGCAAATGGAATTGGCAAGGCTATTGTGCATGCACTCGTAGAAAACGGAGCGCATGTCGCAATTGTGGATATTGACAAACAAGCAGGAACGCAAACCGCTAAAGACATTCAACAAAACGGTGGTACGTGTATCTACCTGGAGGCAGATGTTACAAATCCAGAACAGATAGAAGCAGCTGCACAAAACATAAACGAACAACTCGGTAGCATTCAGATACTCATCAACAACGCAGGTATAAATACAAAAAGCGACCGTGTCCCAATCCATCAGTATACATTAGATGATTGGCACAGAATCCTACAAGTAGACCTAACAGGTGTATTCGTGACAAGTCGTGCTGTTATTCCCTACATGCTTGAGAACCCACACGGTCGCATTGTCAATATCAGTTCAATTGCTGGGTTAGTTCCGTTGCGTCTTCAGAGTGCATTCGTTGCAGCAAAGGCAGGCGTAGCAAATCTAACACGTTCTATGGCACTGGAACTCGGACCGCAAGGAATCCTCGTAAATGCTGTTGCTCCCGGTTCTACATTGACGCGCGGCACAAAAGCACTATTCTACGGACCCGATGGGGCATATACAGAAAATGCCGAGAGTCTTTTATCCCACATCCCACTCGGACGACCAGCAAACGTTGAGGAGATTGCCGCAGCTGTCCTGTTCTTGGTCGCACCAGAGGCAAGTTATATCAATGGCACTATCCTCACCGTAGATGGTGGTTGGACCGCAGGATACACACGCGATTGGTAGACGTTGTCTAATTTTCTCTATCATACTTTACGGATTCGGCGGCGAAGTACAGATGAGAACTTCCAATGTCTCATCACCCGTATTCTCAATACCATGCTCACACCAAGGCGGAAGATGGATAAACGTCCCTGCTTTCACAGGCACCTTTTCATCCGCAATTGTCATCATTCCTTCACCACGTATGATAACATAGCACTCTTCTGTGTGATGGCTTCCCGGTTCCAAAACCACATGCGGTGGAACGAAAAACATCACCATCCCTAAATTCTCAGCAGGAGCTTTCGGATTTGCAGGATGCACCACACGCACACCAATGCCTTCACAACCCGGATATTTGACAGGCACACCGTCTTGCACCGTCACCACATTCGCTTGGACTTGTCCTTTCGGTTTCGGAATCGGAGGTTCACCTTCATAACCTTTAAACAATGTAATTTTCGCCATCATTCACCTTTATCGTTATGACACAACAGGATTCCGCAAAACGCCGATTCCTTCTATCTCGACCTCAACAACATCACCATTTTTCAACGCAGTTGTCGTCCCCGGCGTACCCGTATAAACCGCATCACCCGGTTCCAAAGTAATCGCTTGTGAGATGAAACTAACAATCACAGGCACAGGAAAAATAAGATCACCAGTGGTTTGCGACTGAACCACATCACCATTGATCCGAGTTTCTAACTGCAGGTCCCCGTAGTCAATATCTGTTGCAATATAGGGACCCATCGGTCCAAATGTATCAGATGCTTTAGCACGCCACCACTGCATATCATTTGATTGCCAAGTGCGGGCACTAACGTCATTTCCACAAGTCACACCTAAGATATTCGCTGCAGCTTCATCTGGAGACGCTTTACTCGTCCGTTCCTTGATAATAACAACCAATTCACCTTCAGCATGAACATCATCATCACCATCAGGCAGGACAATATCGCCCCCTGGATCATTGATACAAGAAGGTGTCTTGATAAAGATTTCCGGATTTTGTGGTTCAGGGGCATCCCCCAAATGACTCCTATAATTCAAACCCACTGCTAATACCTTAGACGGTTGCGTAGGTGCAAGTATTTTCACATCTGCTAAAGCAACAGTATCACCAGTCTCATTAAAGTCTGTAAACGGACATGCATCTAACGTTCTCAAACTATTCCCATCAACAATACCGTATCTAATTGTCTCATTCAATTCATATCGAGCAAGTTTCATAAATAATCCCTCCACCTTCATTCTCTCATGTCCCAACCTTTTTGTCAACCATTCTTCAAAATACGAGTGTGTAAAGTCTTTGGCAACAGGTTCCCTCCTGCTCAGACATATCGTGTAGGGACGAGGTCCCCTCGTTCGTCTGTTCACATAAAGTCTTGTAGGTCGGAGCGAGCAAAGCGACCTCCGACATGGTATTTGTCAGAATCGCGGATTACACAGATTTCACGGAAGAACACAGATGGTTTTTGATGTGTTGTCCTCGCTTTCAATGGATTGATGTTATTCTTTTCAAATAGGGTTGGAAGGTGAAGCCTCAGAAAACAGCGTTCCTCCGCGTAATCGGCGTCCTCCGCGATTCTGACAACACACATGCCAAAAACTTTACACACCCACCAACAAACAAATTCTTGACTTCTCAATCTTTACATGCTAAACTATACGCGTAGAACAATACCCATAGGATAAAATGATGACAAAAATCGGAATCGTCGGTGCATCAGGCTACAGCGGAAGCGAACTACTAAGATTTTTGGTCAACCACACTGGAGGACTAAACGTAGAACTCGCCACATCCGAAACCTACGCTGGTCAACGCGTTGATCATGTCTTACCGCACCTACGAGATTTCATTGACCTCGAATTTGAACCGTTAGACATCAACTCACTTAAAGAACGTGTAGACGTTGTCGTCCTTGCCGTACCACACAAAGTCGCCATGACTTATGCTCCGCAAATCTTATCACAAGGATTGCGAGTTGTAGATTTCAGCGCAGATTACCGTCTCCGCGATGTCCATACTTATAGCGACTGGTACCATGTTGAGCATACCAGCCCTGAACTTATACAGGACGCAGTCTACGGTCTACCAGAACTATACCGTGAAAAAATAAGAGAGGCGAACCTCGTAGCAAATCCAGGCTGTTATCCATCCAGTGCTATTCTTGCTACTATGCCACTATTGAACAATAGACTCATAGAAATAGATTCCATAATCGTTGATTCCAAATCTGGTATTTCAGGAGCAGGACCAAAACCGAAAGACACAACCCATTACCCAAATCGAGAGTCAAATCTTATCGCTTACAATATCGGAATACATCGTCATACACCAGAAATAGAACAAGAACTAAGCGCGGTTGCAGGAGAAAAGGTCTCTATAACTTTCACACCACATTTAGTTCCGATGACGCGCGGTATCCTCAGCACCGTTTATGCAAGACTAAACAAACCTTTGGACACTGAAAACTTGCTTGAGATATACGCTACATTTTACGAAAATGAACCGTTCATCAGAGTTCTTGACAAAGACCAATATCCACAAACCAAATCTGTCCTCGGCAGCAACTACTGTGACATCGGGATAGAAGTTGACACACGAACACAGCGCGTAGTCGCAATGGCAGCACTGGATAATCTCGGCAAAGGTGCAGCTGGAGCTGCACTGCAAAACCTAAACCTTATGTTCGAATACAACGAAACAGACGGACTCAAATCTCCAGGACTAATGCCATAAAAATGGCAGGACGCGCACACCATGTGCTGTTAAACCGCAATCTTAATGCAAATAATGATTGTTGCAGGCGAACCCTCTGGCGACCTGCACGCCTCCCATGTCGTCCAGGCACTCAAAGCACAAAACTCAGAAATATCCTTCTACGGTATGGGCGGTGATAGGATGGAAGAAGCAGGTGTATCTCTGAACATACACATCCGTGATTCTGCTGTCATGGGGATTGCTGAAGCAATCGCTGTCCTTCCAAAGTTTCTAAAAAAACAAGCACTACTAAAAAAACATATTCGTGAAAAACCACCTAATGCTTTAATCCTTATTGATTTCGCTGAATTCAACATGCCTTTGGCAAAGTATGCACACGCACAAGGAGTACCAGTAGTCTATTATATTCCTCCAAAAGCGTGGGCATGGCGACCAGGACGCGCAAAGAAACTCGCAAAATATGCAAACCTTATCGCATCAATATTCCCGTTCGAAACAGAATTCTATCAAAATGCAGGTGCATCTGCAAAATTCGTCGGACACCCTCTCGTTGACTTCGCTAAAACCGACCTAACTTCAACACAAGCACGGGAAAAACTCGGTCTAAAAAACGATACACAGGTCATTGGACTAATGCCCGGTAGCAGACGTTCCGAAATCCAACGTATCCTCCCTACTATATTCAAAACTACTGCATACATCTCATCCAAATTACCAAATACAGAATGGATATTACCACTCGCGCCGGGTATTTCAGAAGAACTTATATCTGAGTGCAAAAATGGGATTGAAGGAATACCAGATATAAAACTAATTCGAAACGAAACATACACAGCAATGCGTGCATCAACCCTAATGCTTGTGACCTCGGGAACTGCCACACTTGAAACAGCATGCATTGGTACACCGATGATTATACTCTATCGCACCTCATGGCTCAATTGGAGGATTATCAACGTATTAACTCCGTTAGAACATAGCGGTTTACCTAATCTGATAGCAGGAAAACGCATTGCCCCCGAACTCCTTCAAGACGATCTGACTCCCGATAACTTAACAAACCACACATTAGAACTACTCAGCAATCCTGATAAACTTGATGCCCAACGCAACTTACTAAACAATGTCTATAAAAAACTTGGGGAACCAGGAACAGCAGAAAGAACCGCACAGTTAGTATTAGAATTAGCTGCATCCACACATAACGATACACCTGATTAACCTCTAGTGAAGGGACTTACCTGACAATCCCAAGCATTTATGCTTGGGTCCAAAAACTTGACTTTTAGAGATGTTTTGTAGCATACTTATAGAACTGACTCAGTGGCGGGTGTGCTATCACCTGCCACGCCGATAGCACGGGTGTCAGGTTCTCATCAAGGTCAAATATGGCATACAGGACACATAAAATCACATTAGATCCAACTTCTAAGCAAAGTCGTTGGTTTTCCCAGCAATGCGGTTATAGGCGATTTGCGTATAACCAAGCGTTAGCAGATTTTAAGAGAGGCTTAGCTCAAGACAACTTCCAATCTTGGCAAACTCTCAATAACAACTTTAATCAAACAAAGAAACGTTATGAGTGGACGCGTTCCCAAGATCAACGTGCTGCGTTATATGCGATTAAGGCTCTGGGTCAAGCGATTGCGAATTGGGTATCCAAACGTGCGAAGTTTCCGAAGTTCAAGGGGCGCGCCCACCAACAGAGTTGGACAACAGACGAACAAGCTGTGCAAGTCGCAGGCAAGCGTATCAAGTTGCCCAAAATCAGTTGGGTCAAAATGCGGCAAACCTTACGTTTTACGGGTCGGCTTATCAAGGTAACAATCTCAAGGACAGCACATCGTTGGTTTGCATCTATCACCGTGGAGACAGAGGACACCGAAGTCGTTGATACCTCAACACACCCTGTTATCGGTATAGATGTCGGTATCAATACACTAGCAACCTTGAGTGATGGGACGAAGTTCGATAATCCAAGACCGCTAAAACGTTATGAAAAGAAACTCAAACGTGCACAACGCAGGCTCTCCAAACGTGTATTCAAGTCTAACAACTGGTATAAGCAGAAGTTGGAAGTATCAAGATTGCATTATCGTATCCGTTGTATTAGAGACGATGCGCACCATAAAGCAACGACAGATATTGTGAGTAAAGTATCTGTTATCGGTATTGAGACACTCAAGGTTACCAATATGTTAAAGAACAAGAAACTGGCAAAGGCATTATCGGATAGTGCGTTAGGTGGGTTTCTTTCTAAACTCAAGACCAAAGCAGAAGCACGCGGCATCCTATAACAGAAGCAGATCAGTTCTTTGCATCCTCAAAAACTTGTAGCCGTTGTG
>VYFM01000524.1 GCA_009842375.1 Candidatus Poribacteria bacterium
TTTATGTACACTTTACATCGGATTTGTATTTATGTTGATTCTTAGGAGGAAAAACGAAGTTAACATGAAAAAACTTGTAACGATATGCCTCGTTTTAATATGGGTTGTGTCGTTTGGCTGTGATCAGAAAAAAATTATTCCTGAAATATCCCCGGGCAGAGATAAGTTATTAGGAGCAGGTCTGGCAATTGAAGCAATTGAGGAGCATCTTAAACTTGCAGAAATTGAAGAGAAAGATAAAGATGAAGCTCGTGCACTCCTACTTATTGGTTATAGTCACGCACTATCAGAAGACTCTACATGGCTAAAAAGCAACAACAAGGAAACCGAATATCGAGGTGAACGAGCTCGCCGGCTTGCTGAACTCAATACCTCTGAAATGTGGGAAATCTTCCGAATTCTTAATGAGAGACATCGCGTACAAAAGGATGTTATACAGATACTAATTGATAAAGGTGTCTCAGTTATCCCTCCCATTTCGCAGAGTCTTATCAATAATAAGTATACCAATGCCCATGAAGATTTTGCCGATATCTTGACACAGATCGGCAGTAAGGGGCTTGATGAAATCTTCACCACAGTAAATAACGCAAGCACACCTATTCTGGTTAAGGATAGACTGATACGCATTATAGCGGATATTGGAGATTCTTCGGCTAAGGAACGGTTAGAATCTCTTAATGATACGGTATCGGATGCTGGATTGAAAATGGAGGTTCTTTCCGCACTATATCGACTCGGCAATAAAGCATACCAAAAAGATATTGAGATGGGTTTGACTGATGATAACGTTATAGCACGTCAAGCCGCCGCCAGATCAATGATATTGCTCAATCAACCCTCTACTGACGAAATGATCAAGGCACTTAAGGACCCTGATGATTTAGTTCGGTTATTCATCGCCCAAGCATTAAAAAAACATACTGACAAGAACGCAGTAGGCACCTTATTTAATATGCTAACCAACGATTCCAGTCTTAATACGAAAAAGGCTGTTGTGGATACCTTAAATCATTATGTTGAAATTGGATTGGCAGATGGGTTGGCACCCCGTTTAATCACGTTGTTGATAGACACCGAGATCCCTAATCATGAAGATAGAGTCCTTATTGTCCAACTGCTTAATAAACCTGCTCTAATCAAACAAATTGGTGCAGCAGATCCATTTGATAATTTACCGCATAAACTCTACGACTATTATACAAATAAAGAAACCAATCCGACGGTAAATGGTGTGCTCAACGGGCTACTTCTTGAGCTTGAAAAGAATGTGCCTAATGAACCTGAAGAATAAAATAAATAGAGAAGGTCCAAATAACGACAAGAGATTACCAGCATTTCCGTAATATTTGTCGTTGTTAAGGAGTAATTTCCATGTCAAACTATCCAACTGACATCAAAATAACCAAAATTGAACAGGTCACAGTTGAGATTGATCAACCAGCCATCGGTTGTAACTCTGGTGCGAAGGAGATAAAACAACCTGACCCAAATGGCAAATGGCGTGAAGGAATTACCCGTATCTATACCAACGACGGAACACTTGGTTGGGGACCAACAAGCTGGGGTTCATCTGCTGAAGAGGCAAAATCTGCCATTGGCAAGAATCCTTTTGACCTATTGAACCCTGAAAATGGAGTCGTTGAAGAATACCGTGGATTTGAAAACGCCTTTTGGGATACAATCGCGAAAATCCTTGAGAAACCTGCCTATCAACTCATGGGAACTGAATCCCATGGTAATGGATTACCCGCTTATGATAGCACAATCTATTTCAACGATCTGCTCTATGAGACGAAAGCCGAAGGACTCAAACGGATTGAGGATGATGTCAAAAAGAGTTTACGGGATGGATTTACCGCATGCAAAATGAAAATGGGACGGGGAAATCATCTCATGGAACGCAAAGCTGGATTGGAACGGGACATAGAGGTCGTGCAACTTGCACGCAGTACGGCTGGAGATGGTTTCAACATCCTCGTTGATGCGAACAACGCATATACTTATGATGAAGTCATAACTTTTTTGAATGAGACAAGCGAATGTGATGTCTTTTGGATTGAAGAGATGTTTGAAGAAGATGTTGAGTTATATCGTAATCTAAAAGCATACATCCAGGAAAAAGGATTGAATACGTTAATTGCTGATGGAGAAACCCGTACCCGTGCACCTCTTGAATTCTACGATCCGTTCTTTGAAGCAGGAGTTATTGATGTTATCCAGCACGATATGAAAGGTCTTGGTGTTACAGGTTGGCGACGACTTGCAGATATGGCTGCTGCGGGCAATGTCAAGTGTGCACCGCATAACTGGGGATCTCTGCTCGGATTTTTCCTAAGTCTCCAATTCGCTAAGACTATCCCGCATTTTCTCTACGGGGAAGTCGCAACCCTAACAAGTGATGTAATTGATGTCTCTGGTTATGAATTCTCAGATGGAACGTTCACAGTCCCTGATACACCCGGACTCGGTTTAGAATTCAATCAAGATGTTTATGACGCGCACTACGCTGGCAATGAGCACTGGCAAGTTTCATAATATTAGGCACACACCTTGTGCAGTAACTCCCAGGTAATCCCATGAAAAAAATACTCGTCGCAATGAGCGGTGGCGTAGATAGTTCCGTTACCGCTGCCATGATGGTTGATGCAGGGTATGATGTTACAGGCATCACCATGCGTCTTGGTTCACCAGATACAATTGAGGTAGAACCTGAACGTCCCAACTGCTGTTCTCTGGAAGGCATTGAGGACGCGCGACGTGTTGCTACCCAACTTGGTATTCCTTTCTACGGCGTGAACTACGAGGATATTTTCCGAGAACAGATCATTGACTACTTTGTGGAAGAATATCTTGTTGGTCGCACACCGAGTCCATGCATGGTTTGTAACCGTAAACTCAAATTCGGGAAATTGCTTGACCTTGCCAAATCGTTGGATTGTCAAGCAATTGCAACCGGACATTATGCTCGAATTGAACAACATCCTGAGACAGGACGATATCTGTTACGCACAGCGCGTGATATTAGCAAGGATCAATCCTATTTCCTTGCAGCACTCACACAGGAGCAATTGCAATGTGCTATGATGCCTCTCGGTGACTATACAAAAGCAGAAGTGCGGGAACTTGCTCGTAAATATCACTTGCGAACCGCAGAAAAGATTGAAAGTCAGGAGCTCTGCTTCGTAGCAGATACCAATTATAGACGTTTCCTCCAAGATAGAATTCCCGAAAAGATAGAAGGCGGAGATATAATTGACAAAGAAGGTAAAGTTCTTGGTAAACATCAAGGCGTTCCGTTTTATACCGTTGGACAACGACGTGGACTGGGAATAGCGGTTGGTAAACCACTCTATGTTACGCAGCTCAATGCAAATGATAATACCGTTACCGTAGGAGAATCTGACGATCTTCTTGAAGATACTATGCAGGTAGAACGTATCAATCTCATTGCAATTGAGAAGATGACAGAACCGATACGTGCACACGTCAAGATCCGCTCCCGTGACGAGGGTGGTTCCGCCACTATCTCACCTGTCAACGAAACAGAAGCAGTTGTTAAGTTTGATGAACCCCGCCGCGCAATTACTCCTGGTCAAGCCACCGTCTTTTATGACGGTGAATATGTTATCGGTGGTGGATGGATAGTAGGCACTCACACTACGTAGATATAGCACTCCTGCTTAATCCACATAACCTATGATGAAACCAAAACTCCTCTTTCTGCTTGGTCCCACAGCAGTCGGTAAAACGGAGGTAGCGATTCAACTTGCACAACACCTTAGTGCAGAAATTATTTCCGTTGACTCCCGACAAATCTATCGACAGATGGACATCGGCACAGCTAAACCTACTCCCGATGAACTGCAAGCAGCACCACACCACCTCATTGGTTGTGTAGATATTACACAGTCCTTCTCCGTTGCAGATTATCAATCACTTGCAGATGCAGCAATCACTGAGATACAAAATAGAGGTAAACAGGTTTTACTTGTAGGTGGTGCTGGTCTCTATTTTCGCGCAATTGTGGACGGTTTGTTTGAAGGACCCGCCGCTGATCCTTCATTCAGAAAACGACTTGAACAGGAAGTATCGGAGAAAGGTGTTCAGGTGCTTCATGACCGACTCCGAAGTTGTGATCCAGAATCTGCTGACCGTATCCATCCTAACAATATTATCCGTGTTATACGTGCACTTGAAGTCTATGAATTAACTGGCATTCCCATGTCTGAGCACCAACAGCAGTGGCAACCTGAAAACCAACGTTATCCATTTATTGCCTTCGGTCTGACAATGCCGCGTAAACTGCTTTACCGTCGCATTGAACAACGTGTAGATGTTATGCTTGCTAACGGATTAATTGCGGAAGTAGAGGCGTTATTAGCAATGGGATATTCGCGTGATACTTTTGCATTACAAAGTTTTGGGTATAAGGAATTAATAGCGTATCTTGATGGCAAATGTACTTATGTGGAAGCGATTGAACAGTTAAAACAGAACACCCGCAGATTTGCGAAACGACAACTGACGTGGTTCCGTAAAGATGCGCGTATTGAATGGGTTGATAGAGAAGAAACACCAGATGTTGTTGGGTATATTTTGAGGAAGATTGAAAACACCTAACGGGTTCTTGTAGCAAATATACCAACATTGATAAACCACATTTCTTGATTTCAACAAGCAAAACTGATACTATAATATTTATTGATGTCGTTTGTGGGAAGGAAGAAAAATGAGACGATTTGGAACACAAGGTCCTGTCAATCCTCAAGAGCATTATGTCGTTTCGCGCACCGAAGAAATTGCTGACTACATTAAACGTGTTGAAGAAGGCAAATATGTCGTCCTTTTCGCACCACGTCAAACAGGCAAAACCACCTTCTTTCAAGCTGCTTTAGAAAAACTCGCAGTTGGCGATATACCAAACACTACTGCTACACAAGATAAATCCTCATCAAATTATACCTACTTCCCTATTCAACTAAATTTTGATGTGTATAAGAACACGCCAGTTGCAGTTTTTTACGACAACCTTTACCAAGATATTTGTGAGGGAATTGAGAAACTGTTTCAGCGACGTGGTGAAATGCTGCCTGAAGATTTAATTCAATTTTTGCAGGACACACAACTAACGAACCATCATGAAATGAGAAGGTGGTTTAGGCAGCTTGAAAATATACTAACCCAACAGAAGTTTGTCATAATCATTGACGAATTTGACGGCATCCCACAAGATGCACTCAGTGACTTTCTCCACACCCTTCGCCATATCTATATTTCTGGTAAGCCGCGATGTCCCCACAGTGTCGGCATCGTCGGAGTAAAGAGTATTGCCCAACTCAACTATGACCGATCAATCTCACCTTTTAATATCCAAGACGAGTTCCATTTACCTAACTTTACCCTTGAACAAGTGCAGGAATTATTTGGTCAGTATACAAATGAAGTCGGGCAACCATTCGCACCAGAGGTTATAACATCTATTCATAAACAGACTGCTGGACAACCTGTTCTTGTCAATCGATTCGCACAGATTCTCACCGAAGAACTGGAAATCCCGAGAACTGAACCGATTACCATGGTGCACTTTACTAAGGCGCACGTACAACTACTTAATGAAAATAACGTCAACCTAACACATCTACTTACTAACATCCGAAAAGACAGGCGATATGAAACACTCCTGATGCGAATTATGGAACGAGATGATGGTGTTGATTTCAATCTACACAGCGACCTTATCAACGAACTTGCTACTTACGGTGTTATTGCAAGAGGTCAGGACGGTATGTGTGAAATAATGAACCCAATTTATCTGTATTGTATCCTACAAGCATTCAAACCGATTGTGAACGGTCTGGAAGATGAGTATCTATCAGAAAAAAATAACAAAGGCTTTCTTGATTATCTCACATCCGCGGGACACATTGAGATGGATGCATTACTTGATAATTTCCGTGATTTTATTGCACGTGTAGGTTTCAAAATATTACAAGTTCCTGATACGCCACAAGAGTCGGTTGGCAGGCTTCTCCTGCTGGCATATCTTGACCAATTTGTTAAAATTATCGGGGGTTTCATGCACATTGAAGTGCAAACCGGCAGAGGTAGGATGGACATCATTATCACTCACAACCAGCAAAAATATATCGTAGAAACAAAAATTTGGAGAGGTGACAATCGTTATCAGGCAGGCAAGAAGCAACTTGCAACATATCTCAAATCTGAAGGTGTAAAGGCGGGATACTACGTCGTTTTTGATCATCAGGAACAACCAGAACCACGCTTAGAAACGGAGATGATAGAGGGTCTGGAAATTCGTAGTTATGTTATTCCTGTGATTCAAGAGATGCCTTCTGTACTTTAGTCTTGTGCGATATGTGTTTTTGGTATTTTCTTCCGAGAGTGAAACGTCTCCTCCCCAAACAGCGACATCTGTCCACCCGTAATCCGATCAATGATCTGTTCCTGTGTCATCGGTTCGTTGTTTTCGTCAATATGAACGATAGGTAAATCCTGATCTGTTAGAGTGGCACAAACAAGTTTAGTCCGATGGCAATGCTCAGGTTTTTCCTCAGCACACATCAGAGCAACGCTCTGTTGTTGTGAGAAGGCAGCATGAATACGTTCGATACCGCGTTGAAATAATTCTGTCCTCTTAACCTTCTCATAATCAACCATGCCATTCACATAGCACGACTCATCATCGGGTTTTCCACCGAGTAAGTCTCCCATAAACACATAACGTATTCCATGCTGTTCAAGTTCTTTAGCAAGCGGTTTCTTGGAGAACTCTTTCTTATAACCCGAATGCGGGACTGAACGGACATCGATTAGATAAGCAATATTATATTGGTGAAGTGTTTCAATGAACTCAACCATTGAACGGCTTCCATAACCTATTGTATAAATCGGGACGGTATCTGTAGTTATATCCATAATAGAAAAATAATAACATAAAGACCCTCAATTATCAACCGTTTTTACCGATCCAACGACATACCAAATTACCTTGCCATTTCAACAGAAAAATAGTAATATAAAAGGAAAACCTACAATATACACCACCTTTCCGATACATAATGAAACATTATCTTGTTCTATCTGTCCCTCTTATTTTAGTAATCTGTGTATTTGTCCATCAAGTTCCTGCACAAGACACCGAATCTATAATTGTGGACCCACACACCGGCAAACTTGCATTAGCATTAGTTGTTATTGAACATGGGGAGCCTTGGCCCGCTTCCCCATGGAAGTATCATCCAGGTGATAATCCAGAATGGGCGAATCCGGCTTACGACGATACCGATTGGGAATCTGTTAGCACACTGCTATCTCAAAATGCACTCCCCGAAAGCGGATGGGGGGGCATCGGTTGGTTTAGGCTACATTTTACTGTTTGGGATGAACAAATCAAGAATATGCCATTGGCACTCTATATGGCATATCAGGCGGGTGCATCAGAAATCTATCTTGATGGCAAGTTGCTTTATGCTTTTGGTAAAGTAGGAACGCGGAAAGAGGAAGAGGAACCTTATTGGGAGCACAACCCGCAGGTCATCTCGTTTTCTGGTGAAACTGACCATGTCATCGCAGTTCGGTATTCCAACTTCTCTTCTTATCAGTCAATACCTGTGCAGGGATTTAGGCTTATTGTAGCACGGCTCAATGATAGCATTAAATCGCGTGTCACTACGGTTCGTGAAATCACCACTTTTCAGATGGTATGGACAGCGATACCCGTCTTTCTGATGTTGCAGCATTTACTGCTGTTTTTCTTTTATCCTCGTGCCAGGGAAAACCTCTATTTCGCTTTATTAACAGGAAGCTTCGGTGCATTCTTTTTTCTTTACTTACAGTCTCTCATATTAGCAACAAGTGCGACACAACTTTTATTTTTCCTTCGGTTACTGATTGGTGTTTATGTACTCATCTCTTTATCAGGAATGTTGTTTCTGTATACACTTTTTTATTCTAAGCTGCCCAAACTCTTTTGGCTCTTTCTAACTGGATGGATTATCACCCTTTTTGTTGGTCTATCTGATATAGATAAAATCATCTTTGATATTACGAGTATGAATTCACTTAACATCAGCAGCACAGGATTAACAGTTCCTCTTTTATTTGTGCTCACGGTTTTAACGTTATTAGAAATGACTCGAGTGATAATTGTTGCTATCTTTAAGAGAAAGATGGCGCGTGGATATTTGGACTTGGTTCACTCTCGCCTTTTATCCTTCCATTCATATTCGGTTTTATCGTTTCACGAACAGGCTTCAATTTTGTTTGGGAATTGGGAACACTCATAATATTACTTGCGCCACTTTTTTCCATGTCGGTATATCTTGCGCGCAATGTCTCCAGAACCAGACGAAAACTTGAAACAGAGGAGCTTGAACGTCAACTCTTAGAAGTTGAAAACACCCGTAAAACTGAAGAATTGGAAGCAGCACGCGAACTACAGATGTCCATGTTACCACAGGAATCACCACAAGTACCACACCTTGATGTTGCTTTTGAAATGCATCCCGCGACAGAGGTAGGTGGCGACTATTATGACTATAATCTCACTGAAGATGATCAACTAACCATTGCTATAGGTGATGCAACAGGACATGGTACGAATGCAGGACTCATAGTTTCTGCAGTCAAGAGTCTGTTCAAAACATCATCACCGGAGGCAGGAAACTTGGATACACTTGAACGTATCTCGCAAGGTATTAGGAGCATGAATCTGAATCGGCTATACATGGCAATGACACTCGCAACATTCAAAGACAATAAACTTATGCTTGCAGCAGCAGGGATGCCACCTGTTCTACTATATCACGCAAACGAAAACCGTGTTGAGGAAATACTTCTTGAAGGAATGCCATTGGGTAGTGGTGGTGTCCTAGGATCTGAACGGCAGGAAACATCGTTTGAACTTCAACCGGGAGACACAGTCCTGCTTATGAGTGATGGGTTGCCAGAGATGTTGAATCATCGGAATGAAATGTTAGATTACCCAAAAACTAAAGAGTTGTTTACAGAAGTAGCAGAGAAATCTCCGCAGGTAATTATTAAACACCTCTTTGAGAAAAGTAATAAATGGGCAGGAGAACGACCACAAGAGGACGATGTGACACTTGTTGTCATAAAGGTAAAACAACCCCCAGACGTTGAAGCATCAGAATCCTGATAGGTGCCTCCAGATTGGACTGTCCTATTCTGGGGTGTGTAAAGTTTTTGGCATGTGTGTTGTCTGAATCAAAGAAAGCACAGAGAACACAGAAAACACAGAGGGGTCTCTGGTATTTCAATGTTGTTTTCATAGGATGAGACTGTCTTTTGTTAGAATCGCGGATTACACGGATTTCACGGATGAACGCGGATTTTTGAGTTTGTGTCTTTCAGCATCCATTCATAAGTTTGGGTTTATTTTTCAAAAGGGATTGGTAGGTAAAAGACAACCGTTCCGTGTTTATCCGAGAAATCCGCGATTTTGACAACACATGCCAAAACTTTACAACACCTCTATCCTACCAATCCCAGGGTTATTTAGTTTTCGGTTTTTCTGATATATTTTTCACAAAACAATATGATCTCTTGTAGGTCGGAGTGAGCGTAGCGAAGTCCGACATGATAATACACATAGAACAGGAC